>JAQGKA010000095.1 GCA_028290355.1 Tardiphaga sp.
TTGATGAAGGATTTTTCCGGCTTCAAATCGAGAATGTAGAACTTGTTAATCCACGGCGGCACGATCAGCAGCGGCGTGCGCAGCACGTTCTCGGTGGCGGGCTGATACTGGATCAGCTGCATCACCTCGTTCTGGAAGATCACCTTGCCCGCGGTGGTCGCCATGTTGACGCCGACCACGAGATTGGCGGGGTCGGACTGCCGGATGCGGATCGAGCCATGGCCGGCTTCGATGTCTTCCGCCAGCATGCCCATGCCGCGCATCAGATTGCTGCCGTTCGAGGCGACGGTCTCGCGCAGCACCTCCGGATTGGTCAGCACGAAATTCGACGGTGCGATCGCGTTGGTGATCTGCTGGACGTAGAACTCGGCCTTCTTGCGGGTGTGCGGGTCGAGGCCTTCGGCGTTGCGGACGAGGTCGTTGGCCCATTGCGTGGTCAGCAGGTAGGCCTGCATGACGAAATCGAAGAACTGGTTCGACTTCCATTCGGGATCGCTGAAGCGCTTGTCGCGCGGCGGCGGCTCGATGGCGGGGCTGGTTTCTTCGCCGACCATGCGGCGCATCGCCGAGCCCCAGAGCTCGAGATAGGCCTTGCCGAGCTTCATCTGCAGTTCGGCCGAGCGCTTTTCGTCCGACAGCCAGTAGTTGGCCACCAGGCTGAAGGTCTTGATGATCTCGGTGACTTCGTTCGGCGGCTTGTCCCGGGCTTCGCCGTTGTCGCGCGGTTTGAGGTAGGCCGCCAGCGCCTGACCGCTGCTCTCCATCGCTTTCGCAAGGTTGAGCGCAAAGGCCTCGGGATCGAATGTCTTCGTGGTCCTGGTATCGACGACAACTTCGCTCATGATCAGGCAGCAGCTTCATTTCATGTCGGGTGACGGTACGTCACCACGCAAATCGATGATGGCACAGTTCGCGGATTGCCGCTGGATTCGATGTGCTGCACTGCGACAAATGACTTGGTTCTGTCACATTAAGGACCCAAGCCTGCGCTCTGTTGATCGGACGTTAATCGTTTCGAACCCATTTGCTTGGTGCGATGCGATGGGGGTGAAATAACCTCCGGTTGTTGTAAGGTGTGGCGTGACGCGTATGGGGACATTCGGAGCAATGGTCGGTCGGGATGGCAAAGCGGGAATGCCGGCAGCCGTTTTGCTGCTTGCGTTTGCCTTGGGCGGCTGTGCCTCGACCATCGCCGACATGCCGATGGTGGGGATGCCCACCGGCGCTCCGGCACGCCCCGCCCAGCCCGGCGAATATCTCCCGGTGCATGATCTGCCGACCTCCCGCGAGGGCACCGCCATGGCGCCGGCGGAGCAGGCCAAGATCCAGGCAGAACTGATCGCCGCCCGAGACCGCCAGGCCGTGGCCACGCCGGCACCGGCCAAATCCGCCGGGAAGTGATCAAAAGAGCCTGTCTTGGCTGGTGTCAGCAGGCTTCCGTGATAAAAAGAAACGATTCAACCGCGCACTGAAGCGGTTCCGGAGCCGATCCCATGGAAGAATTCTACCGCATCCGCCGCCTGCCGCCCTATGTGTTCGAGCAGATCAACCGGGCCAAGGCGGCCGCGCGGAACGCCGGCGCCGACATCATTGACATGGGCATGGGCAATCCGGACCTGCCGACGCCGCCCCATGTGATCGAGAAGCTCAAGGAAACCCTCGGCAAGCCGCGCACCGACCGCTATTCGGCGTCCAGGGGCATCACGGGGCTGCGCAAGGCCCAGGCCGGCTATTATGCCCGCCGCTTCGGCGTGAAGCTCAACCCCGACACCCAGATCGTGGCGACCTTGGGCTCCAAGGAAGGCTTTGCCAACGTGGCGCAGGCGATCACCGCGCCCGGTGACGTCGTGCTGTGCCCGAATCCGAGCTACCCGATCCATGCCTTCGGCTTCCTGATGGCCGGCGGCGTGATCCGCTCGGTGCCGTCCGAGCCCGGCCCGGAGTTTTTCGCCGCTGTCGAGCGCGCGATCATCCACTCGATCCCGAAGCCGATCGCGCTGATCGTCTGCTATCCGTCGAACCCGACGGCGCAGGTCGCCAGCCTCGATTTCTACAAGGACCTTGTCGCCTTCGCGAAGAAGCACGAGATCTACATCCTATCGGATCTGGCCTATGCCGAGGTCTATTTCGACGACGACAATCCGCCGCCGTCGGTGCTGCAGGTGCCGGGCGCCATCGATGTCACCGTCGAGTTCACCTCGATGTCGAAGACGTTCTCAATGGCCGGCTGGCGGATGGGCTTTGCGGTCGGCAACGAGCGCATCATCGCCGCTTTGGCGCGGGTGAAATCCTATCTCGATTACGGCGCCTTCACGCCGGTGCAGGTCGCCGCCACGGCAGCGCTGAACGGGCCTGACGACTGCATCCGTGAGATGCGCGAGACCTACAAGAAGCGCCGCGACGTCATGGTGGATTCGTTCGGCCGCGCCGGCTGGGACATTCCGGCGCCATCGGCCTCGATGTTCGCCTGGGCACCACTGCCGCCGGCGTTCCGCGAACTAGGCAGCATGCAGTTCGCTACCCTGATGGTGGAGAAATCCGGCGTGGTGGTTTCGCCCGGCGTCGCCTTCGGCGAGCATGGCGAGGGCTATGTCCGCATCGCCATGGTGGAAAACGAGCAGCGCATTCGTCAGGCCGCGCGCGGCATCCGCCGCTTCCTTGAAAGCGGCGTCGAAACGTTGCACAACGTGGTTCCTCTCGCCACCCGGCGATAGATATTTCCGACAGGTTTTCAAGGTTATGATCGCACCCCTCAGAGTGGGCATAGCGGGACTCGGCACCGTTGGTGCCGAGGTGGTCCGTCTTATCGAACAGCAGGGCAAGATCCTGTCGGCGCGCTGCGGCCGTGGCATCAAGGTTGTTGCCGTCACCGCGCGCTCGAAAACGAAGAAGCGCGGCGTCGATCTGCGCGGCATCCGCTGGGCGAAAGACCCGATGGCGATCGCCGTCGATCCCGAGGTCGACTGCTTCGTCGAGCTGATGGGCGGCGTCGGCGATCCCGCGCTCTGCGCCATCGAGGCGGCCCTGACATCGGGCAAGTCGGTCGTGACCGCCAACAAGGCGCTGATTGCCAAGCATGGTTTGAAGCTGGCGGCATTGGCCGAGAAGCACGGCGGCGCGCTGAATTATGAGGCTGCCGTCGCCGGCGCCATTCCGGTGGTGAAGACGCTGCGCGAAGGTCTCGCCGGCACCGGCATCGATCGCGTCTATGGCATCCTCAACGGCACCTGCAATTACATCCTGAGCCGGATGGAGCAGGAGGGTCTGTCGTTCGCCGATTGCCTGAAGGATGCGCAGCGGCTCGGCTATGCCGAAGCCAATCCATCGTTCGACGTGGACGGCCACGACACCGCGCAAAAGCTCGCGATCCTGGCCAGCCTCGCTTTCGGCACCAAGGTGGCGCAGAGCGCGGTCTATGTCGAAGGCATTACCTCGATCGCTGCCGCTGACCTGCGCGCCGCGGCGGAACTGGGTTATCGCGTCAAATTGCTCGGCGTCGCCGTGCGCACCGCCACCGGCATCGAGCAGCGCGTGCATCCGACCATGGTGCCGCGGACGTCATCGATTGCCCAGGTGATGGGCGTCACCAATGCGGTGACCATCGACGGCGCCGGTATTTCGCCGATCACGCTGGTCGGCCCGGGCGCTGGCGGCGCTGCGACCGCATCCGCCGTGCTGGCGGATATCGCCGACGTCGCGCGCGGCGTGCGCGCGCTGCCGTTTGGACGCCCTGTCGCAAAACTTGCAGCCACCACCAAGGCGCCGATGGAACGCCACGAGGGCGGCTATTATATTCGCCTGATGGCGCGCGATCTCGCCGGCACCGCGGCGCGGATTGCGACGCGTCTGGCTGAGCAGAAGATTTCCATCGAGTCGATCGTGCAGCGGCATCCCGATGGCATGATCGATGCACTGGATGCCACCAAGAAATCGTCACCGGTGCCGGTGATCCTGATAACCTACGCCACATCCGAAGACGCGATGCGCCGTGCCTTGCAAGCCGTGCAGAGCGACAAGGTGATCAGCGGCCGGCCGCAGGTGATCCGTATCGAAAAGAACTGACGACCTGAGTTGAGACTTGTACGGGTCCACTGACCCGCCGTGACGTTGAAGGAGACAGCCGATGTCGACCCATATTTCCGTGCCGCCGCAGCAATTGCTGGAGCGCATTCTGACCCTCGAAATCGTGCGTGTGACCGAGCGTGCCGCGGTGTCCGCTGCGCGTCTGCGCGGCCAGGGCCAAGAGAAGGCGGCCGATCAGGCCGCGGTCGACGCGATGCGCCGCGAACTCAACAAGATGCCGATCGAAGGCACCATCGTGATCGGCGAGGGCGAGCGCGACGAGGCGCCGATGCTGTTCATCGGCGAGAAGGTCGGCATCAATGCCGGCCCCAAGGTCGACATCGCCGTCGACCCGCTCGAAGGCACGACGTTGTGCGCCAAGGACATGCCGGGATCGATCGCCACCATGGCGATGGCCGATGGCGGCACGCTGCTGCACGCGCCCGACGTCTACATGCAGAAGATCGCGATCGGTCCTGGCTACGCCAAGAACGTGATCGACATCGATGCCTCGCCGGATGAGAACATCCGCCGCCTCGCCAAGGCCAAGGGCGTGAATCCCTCCGCGATCACCGCGCTGGTACTCGACCGCCCGCGCCATGCCGCGATCATCGCTGCGATCCGCTCGACCGGCGCCGCCGTGCGCCTGATCGACGACGGCGACGTCGCCGGCGTGATCCACTGCGCGGACCCGGAGAAGTCCGGCATCGACATTTACATCGGTACCGGCGGTGCGCCGGAAGGCGTGCTGGCCGCGGCCGCGTTGCGCTGCATCGGCGGCCAGATGCAGTGCCGCCTGATCCTCGACACCGACGAGAAGCGCGCGCGCGCGCTGAAGATGGGTATCTCCGATCCGAAGTTCATCTACGGCATCGAGGACATGGCGAAGGGCGACTGCCTGTTCGCCGCCACCGGCGTCACGGACGGTTCTCTGCTTAGGGGCGTCAAGTTCCGCGGCAACGTCATCGAGACCGAAACCATCGTGATGCGCTCGGTCACCGGCACCGTGCGTATCATCAAGGGCGAGCATCGCCAGCTCGAAAAATTCCATCTCGATTGAGTTTTCGACAATGACGAAGAACATCGAGATCCGGCCAGTCGGCGCCGACGAGCGCGCCGCCTGGGAGCCGCTGTGGAACGGCTATCTGACCTTCTACAAGGCGACGCTGAAACCCGGCGCAACTGACACGGCATGGCAACGTTTCCACGATCCCCGGGAGCCGATGCATCTGCTCGGCGCCTATGTCGATGGCAAGCTCACCGGCATCGTGCAGTACCTGTTTCACCGCTCAACCTGGACGCCGGGCGACTACTGCTATCTGCAGGACCTGTTCGTCGATAGCAGCGCGCGGGGCATGGGCCTCGGTCGCGCGCTGATCGAAGCAGTATATGAAAAAGCCAAAGCCGCCGGCGCCAGCCGGGTGCACTGGCTGACGCAGAACGACAATGCGCAGGCCAGGATTCTGTACGATCAGGTCGCCGACAATTCCGGATTCATGCAGTATCGGAAGGTGTTTTAGGCGCGTCCCGGAATGACGAACTTGGTGCTTTAAAAATAAGAAACAAAAAACAAAACAGGGGATGAAACGATGAGTGCGAAGCCTGACGTGAAGGCGCTGGTGTTCGACGTGTTCGGTACCGTGGTGGACTGGCGCTCCAGTCTGATCGCCGATTTCACCACATGGGGCGGCATGCGCGGCGTCACTGCCGACTGGACCGCGCTGGTCGATGCCTGGCGGCGGGCCTATATGCCGTCGATGGATGTGGTGCGCCATCATCCCGAACGCGGCTTCGCCAAACTCGATACGCTGCACAGGCAGTCGCTGGAAACGCTGGTCGCCAAATTCGGCATCAAGGGACTGAGCGACGACGATCTGCATCACATGACGCTGGGCTGGCACCGGCTGCATCCGTGGGCGGACAGCGTTGGCGGTCTGACCCGGCTGAAGACAAAATACATCATCAGCCCGCTGTCGAACGGCAACGTCGCGCTGCTCACCAACATGGCGAAATTCGCCGGGTTGCCGTGGGACCTGATCATGAGCGCCGAGCTGTTCGAACACTACAAGCCCGACCCGCAGGCCTATCTCGGCGCCGCCGCGCTGCTCAATCTCAAGCCGGAGCAGGTGATGATGGTGGCCGCGCACAACAACGATCTCGACGCCGCGCAGAAACTCGGCCTCAAGACCGCCTTCGTGCCGCGCATTACCGAATACGGCCCGCACCAGAGCCGCGATTTCAAGGCGGACGGCGAGTGGGATGTGGTGGCGGAGGATTTCAACGCTCTGGCGAAGCGGATGGGGTGCTGAGAGCAGGCGCGCCACAAACTCCGCCGTCATCCTGAGGAGCCGCGCAAGGCGCGGCGTCTCGAAGGATGGCCGCAAGCGCCCGTGGCCGCATTTCGAGGCTCGCCAAGAGGCTCGCACCTCAGGATGGCGACGATTGAGCGGGTAGCAACGTTCGCCCGCGGTTTGCCTCGCCCGCGCTTCGTGCTTATGTCCCGCTTATCATGACGCCCCCCATCGCATTTCCCGTTGAATCCCAGCCCGCCTTTCTCGGCGTGACACAGTCGGCGACCGGCAAGACCTGGCGCGACCGGGTCGACCAGCGCGGGGCAGCGCGGGCGCTGGCGATGGTGCAGCGCTATCAGTTGCCGGAAATGCTGGCGCGCCTGTTGGCTGGCCGCAATGTCGAGCTCGACGCCGTCGAGGATTTCCTTGATCCCACCATCCGCAAGCTGATGCCCGATCCCTACACCGTGACGCAGATGGAAGCCGCGGCGAAACGGATCGCGGACGCGGCCGTGCGCAAGGAGAAAGTCGCGATCTTCGGCGATTACGACGTCGACGGCGCGACCTCGGCAGCGCTGCTGGCGTGGCATCTCCGCCATTGCGGGCTCGATCCGCAGATCCATATCCCCGATCGCATCTTTGAAGGCTACGGGCCGAACGTCGATGCCATCCGCATGCTGGCGGAGAAGGGCGCGACATTGCTGGTGACGGTGGATTGCGGCACCACCAGCCTTGAACCCCTTGCGGAAGCCAAGAAGCTCGGCATGTCCGTTGTGGTGATCGATCACCATCAGGCCGGCGACGAATTGCCGGATGTCGATGCGCTGGTGAATCCCAATCGGCTCGACGATATCTCCGGCCTCGGCCATCTCGCCGCGGTCGGTCTGGTGATGGTGACATTGGTCGCGGTGAATCGCGAGTTGCGGCAGCGCGGCTTCTGGACCAGCACGATGCCGGAGCCCGATCTGTTGGGCATGCTGCATCACGTGGCACTCGGCACCGTCGCCGATGTCGCGCCGCTGATCGGCCTCAACCGCGCCTTCGTCGCCAAGGGGCTGATTGCGCTGCGACGGCGCGACCACGTTGGCCACACCGCGCTGATGGATGTGGCGCGGCTCAACGGCCCGCCGGAGGCCTGGCATCTCGGCTTCATGCTGGGGCCGCGCATCAATGCGGGGGGGCGGATCGGGCGTGCTGACCTCGGCGTGCGTTTGCTCCTTGAGGGCGATATTTCCGAAGCCGCGCGCATCGCCGCCGAGCTCGATCGCCTCAATGTTGAGCGCCGCGTCATCGAGCAGATGGCGGAGGCGCAGGCGGAAGCCGAGGCGCTGGCCTCGCTGGGCCTGGAGGACAAGGGCTCGGTGATCGTCACGGCCTCGGAAGGTTGGCATCCCGGTGTGGTCGGGCTGGTGGCCTCGCGCCTGAAGGAAAAATTCTCGCGGCCGGCATTTGCCATCGCGCTGGAGCCCGGCGGCATTGGCACCGGCTCGGGCCGTTCGATCTCCGGCGTTGATCTGGGCAAGGCAGTGCGGCAGGCGGTCACCGACGGGCTGCTGATCAAGGGCGGCGGCCACGCCATGGCGGCCGGCGTCACGCTGCGGAAGGAGCGGCTCGGCGAGTTCCGTGCCTATGTCGAAGCAGCGCTGGCCGACGACGTCGCGAAATCGCGCAACGAAAAGGAGCTGTTCATCGACGGCGCGGTGACCGCGCGCGGCGTTACGCCGGATCTGGTGGCGACGCTGAATCGCGCGGGGCCCTTTGGCGCCGGCAATCCGGAGCCGGTGGTGGCGCTGCCGTCGCATCAGCTGGTCTATGCCGACGAGGTCGGCCAGGCGCATCTGCGGCTGCGCTTCAAGTCCTCGGACGGCACCATCGTCAACGGCATCGCCTTCCGCTCGGTCGGCCAGAAGCTCGGTAACGCCCTGCAGCAGCACCGCGGCCAGCCGCTGCATGTGGCGGGCTCGCTGGCGGTGGATCGCTGGCAGGGCACCGAGCGCGTGCAACTGCGGGTGATCGATATCGCGGTGCCGGATCCGGGGCCGGCGATGATCAGGTAGGAGGCTGCTGTGAACGTGTCAGACGAGGGCAACGTCCGGCCAGCATTTCTAGGGCCTCACGAAGGTCGTGAACTTGAACTGATGCTCGCCGGAAAAAAGCACTTGAGTTATTTTTTCTTCGAGGAAGGCTTCGAGCCGGATGGCTTCTTCCCGGAAAGCCAGTTTGATGCCGCCGTAGCTGAAGGCCTTCTGGTAAAGGATGAGCGCAGCGAGCGTTTAGTGTACAGGGAAGACGGCACACAGATCGATGTTCGCAACGTCCTATATGCAACGGCCGACGAGGCGTGGCGAATTCCCGCGATGCGAATGGTTCAGGATATCTACGCTGCAATGGGGCCGGGCTGGCGTCCGGATCTCGAAAGAATGATCGGTTCGCTGCTGGGATACGATCAACAACACGTCGAGTTGTTCATCGAGCGTCTCGCCAAACAACACGGCTGAGCGGCTACGATCCCTGCCGTAGCCGCGCCAGCACCTTCAGGCCGCCATAGCCGTCCGCGCGCAGCAGGCCCATTTTGGTCTGATAGTCCTTCACCGCCTTCATGGTGTCGTTGCCGACGCGGCCGTCGGTGCCGCCGGTGTCGAAGCCGGCCTTTGTCAGACGTGTCTGCACTTCCTGCACTTCGGCGAGCGTCAGGATGCGCTCGGAGCCGGGGAACGGCTGGATGAAGGGCGGCGCGCCCAGAATGCGGTCGCCGAGATGGCAAATCGCCAGCGCGTAGTTCATCGACGGATTGTAGCTGCGCACCGCGTAGAAGTTCGGGCCGAGCAGGAAGGCCGGGCCGCCGGCGACCGGCACCCACATCTGCGCGGAGGCGTTGGGCTGCGGAAACGCTTTGCCGTCGGCACGCACAACGCCGGCGCTGGCCCAGGCGGCATAGGTGCGGCTGCTTGACGTCGATGCGCCGGGCGCGCGGACTTCATAGCCCCAGTGTTCGCCGCGATGATACTTGCCGCGGTTGACGAGGAATCGCGCGCTGGAGCCGAGCGCGTCGTCGGGCTTGCCGAACGGCGACACCCTTCCGTCGCGGTCATAGTCCATGCCGACATTGAGCCAGACTTCCGGCATCCACTGGGTATGGCCCATGGCGCCGGCCCAGGAGCCGCGCATTTCGTCCGGCGTGCCCCAGCCCTTGTCGACGATCTTCAGCGCGTTGATCAGCTCGGTTTCCCAGTAGCTGCGGCGGCGCGGCTCGTTCCACGCCAAGGCTGCCAGCGACGGGAATACTGGCCGCATGTGGTTCTGCTGCACGAGGGGATCGCCATAGGCGGATTCCACGCCCCATAGCGCCAGCAGCGTGCCGCGCTCGACGCCGAAATCCTGCTCGATGCGGGAAAACAGCGCCTCGTTCTTCCGCAGCGCTTCCTTGCCGGCGATGATGCGCCAGTCCGAGGCGCGGCGATTGACGTATTGCCAGATCTGCTCGTTGAATTCCGGCTGCTTCTGCATCTGCCTGAACACGGACATGTCCGGCTCGATGCGGCCCATCACGCGGGTGTAGGTGGTGTCCGACACGCCCTTGGCCAGCGCCCGGGCGCGGAAGCCGTCGCGCCATTGGTCAAATCCGGCGGGTGCAGCGACAGCGCCGGCCGGCAGCGCGAGCAAGGCGCCGGCTTGCAGTAGCGCGCGGCGAGTCAGGGACAGTCCGGAATCAGATGCGGTCATGTCCGATAGTGTAACGGCGCCGGTCACCCGGCGCCGCCATTTTCTTGCCGCTTCAAGCGGAGGTTCTCTTCGTGTGGCGGACCTCAGTCCTTGGCGCGTTCCACGTAGGAACCGTCTTCGGTCATCACCACGATGCGGGTGCCGGTGCCGATGTGCGGCGGCACCAGGGTGCGGACGCCGTTCGCCAGCATCGCCGGCTTGTAGGACGACGACGCGGTCTGGCCCTTGGTGACCGG
>JAQGKA010000115.1 GCA_028290355.1 Tardiphaga sp.
GGGGGGCGCCGACCCAATGTTCGAGCGACTGAATCCGGCGGCTCAGGCCGGACTGCGTGACATTGCGCAATTCGGCCGCTCGCGTGATGTTGCGCGTCTCGGCGACGACAATGAGGTCTTCGAGCCAACGGATATCGAGCATTACACTCTCCGGTACACGACTTCACTTGACAATCGCGACGAGACGCCAGTTTTCCGGAGCGGCGAGCGATGACGCTCGACCTCCTTTTCCGAGGGGACGTATATGCCAGGCAGCAGCTTTTTTTGTCGTGCAGGCCTCGGCCTGTTGTTAGCCGCGACGCTGGCGGCACCGGCAATGGCGCTGGGAGCCGGCGAAAGCCCGATCCTGAAGCGGATCGCCGAGCGCAATGCGATCACGATAGGACACCGGGAAGCCTCGGCTCCCTATTCGTTCATCAGCCGCGAACAGCGCGTCGAGGGCTACTCGATCGACCTGTGCATGAAGGTGGTCGATGCCGTGAAGGCGCGGCTTGAGAAGCCTGATCTTCAGATCAAATACGTGCCAATCAACACCACGAACCGGATTGCGCTGGTCGCGAACGGCACCATCGACATCGAATGCGGAACGACCACCAACACGCTGGCCCGGCAGGAGCAGGTGGAGTTTTCGCCGATCTTCTACATCACGGGCACGCAGGTGCTGGTGAGCGCGGCGAACAGCGCGAAGGAAGTCGAGGACCTGAAGGGCAAGCGGGTGGCGGTATTGCAGGGATCAAGCAATGAGCAATCGCTGCGCGCCCTCAACGACAGTGAAAAGCTCGGCATCGAGCTGGTCTATGCGAAGGATCTGGGCGAGGGCGCCCTGCTGGTCGCAAGTGACCGGGTCGACGGCTTCGCGGCCGACGGCGGCCAGATCAAGGTGTTCGCGGCGACCAAGGCGCAGCCCAAAGGCTCGCTGAAGGTTATCGGCCGGCTGCTCACCTACGATCCCTATTCGGCGATGATGCAGCGTGGCGACCTGGACTTCTCTCTGCTGGTGAAGCGCGCTTTCGCCGAGACCTTCCGTTCGTCCGAAGCGGAAAAACTCTATGAGAAATGGTTCGGACCGCTCGGCATCACGATCGAGCCCGAACTCAAGACCGCCTTCGTGATCCAGGCGATCCCGCGATGATCTATCACTGGGACTGGAGCGTGCCGATCTCTGCTCCTTATCTGGGTTGGCTGATGTCGGGGCTGGCCTGGACCCTGCTCGTCGCCGGTGCCGCATGGGTGATTGCCTTCGTTTTAGGCGCCGCCATCGGCATCCTGAGAACACTACCGCACCGGGGCGCGCGTATGATTGGCGCGGTCTATGTCACGGTTTTTCGCAGCGTTCCCCTGCTGCTTCAGCTGTTTCTTTGGTACTTCGTTGTGCCGGAACTGCTGCCCGCCTCAGTGGCCCACTGGATCAAGCGCGACCTTCCGCTGCCGGAATACTGGACCAGCGTGATCGGCCTTGGCCTGTTCACGGCGGCCCGGATCGCCGAACAGTTCCGCGCCGGCATCCAGGCGGTCGGCCGCGGGCAGTCGATGGCTGCCGCGGCGAGCGGCCTGACGCTGCTGCAAAGCTATCGCTATGTGCTGTTGCCGGTCGCTGCCCGTTACGTGCTGCCGCCGCTGACGTCGGAATTTCTCAACGTCGTCAAGAATTCCTCGCTGGCACTCACGATCGGGCTGCTCGAACTGACTGGCCAGAGCCGCCAGATTGAAGGCGTGACGTTTCACGGCATCGAGGCGTTTACGGCCGCGACCCTGATCTACGTCGCCTTGACGCTGACGGCAATCGCCGCGATGCGCGCGATCGAACGCGTGGTCGCGATCCCTGGCTTGATGGCGCGGGTCTGAGCGATGGGTGGTATCGATCTCGACCTCATCGCAGCCACGGCGCCGTTTCTCTGGGATGGCCTGTGCACCAGTTTCCAGCTTCTGCTGCTGGCAATGGCCGGCGGCATCAGCCTCGGGGCCATTCTGGCGGTGGTGCGGATCGCCGGACCGAAGCCGCTCGCCGCGCTCGCTGCGACCTATGTCAACGGGCTTCGCTCGATTCCGCTCATCATGGTCATTCTCTGGTTCTATCTGCTGATGCCACTGGCGACCGGCCGGCCGATCGGCGCCTTCACTTCGGCACTGGTGGCCTTCACCATCTTCGAGGCGGCCTATTATTCGGAAATCATCCGGGCTGGCATCCAGAGTGTTTCGAAACAACAGCTGGCGGCGGCGACTGCGTCCGGCCTGAGCCAGCTTCAGGCCTATCGCTTTGTCGTGCTTCCGCAGGCATTCCGCAAGATGACGCCCATCCTGCTGTCGCAGAGCATCGCGCTGTTCCAGGACACGTCGCTGGTTTACGTCGTGGGCCTGCGCGATTTCATGACGGCGGTTTCGGTGACCGCAAACCGCGAGGGCCACCTCGTTGCGTTCTATTTGTTCGCGGCGCTGGTGTATTTCGTTCTCTGCTGCACGGGCGCCCAGTCGGTTCAGCTGCTCAAGAAATCCATGGTGAGCCAATGACCATTCCCCTGCGCCTGGACTCCCGCAAGGCGGCGCGGAGCGAGCCTGATCTCGTGCAGCGCCCGGTCGCGATCGCGATCGATCATGTCTCGAAAAAATACGGCGACCTTGATGTGCTCAAGGACTGCTCGATGACGGTCCGCAGAGCGGAGGTCGTCGTCGTGTGCGGTCCGTCCGGCTCCGGCAAATCGACCTTGCTCAAATGCGTGAACGGTCTCGAGGGCTTCCAGGCCGGGGCGATCACGGTGGCCGGCACCTCGGTCGGCGATCGCCGGACCGACCTGACAAAGCTGAGGAGCCAGATCGGTATGGTGTTCCAGCACTTCGAACTCTATCCGCATCTCACGGTGCTGCAGAATATCACCCTGGCGCCGATCCGGGTGCTGGGGCGCGCGAAATCCGAGGCGATCGACAAGGCGATGTCGCTGCTGCGGCGTGTCGGGCTGGCAGACAAGGCCGGTTGCTACCCGGGGCAGCTCTCGGGCGGCCAGCAGCAACGCGCCGCCATCGCCCGCGCGCTGGCGATGGACCCGATTGCGATGCTGTTCGACGAACCCACCTCTGCGCTCGATCCCGAAACCATCAGCGAAGTGCTGGACGTCATGACCGAGCTTGCGCGTGATGGCATGACCATGATGGTCGTCACGCATGAGATGGGGTTCGCACGCCACGTCGCTGATCGCGTCGTGTTCATGGACGGCGGCTGCATTCTCGAAGAAGCCCCGGCCGAAGCCTTTTTTGCGCAGCCTTCCACTGAACGCGCGCGTTCTTTTCTGTCCAAGATATTGCGTCAACAATAGTAAAAAAAACCGCTGCGATTACCGGCAAAAACATTTGTGGGAGAGAGACATGAGCATGCGCATCGCCACCCCATCGGCGCGTTTTGACGTCGCATCGTTTTGCGATGAAACGCCCGGAGCCTCCAACCTTGTGCATCTGAACGCTGCGGGAGCCGGGCTGCCGCCGCGGACCGTCACCGAGACGGTCGTCGCTCATCTGGCAAGGGAGGCGAGCGTCGGTCCGCATTGGGCGGCCGCGCAGGCGGCGGAGCGTCTCGATGGCGTGCGCGCCAGCGTTGCCGACCTGCTGCAATGCCGCCCGCATAATATCGCCTTTGGCGGCAGCGCCGGTCACCTGTGGGCGATGGCGCTGCTTGCGATGCCGGCTCGCCACGGCGCGCGGATTCTCGTTGCCCGCTCGGAATGGGCGAGCAATGTGCTGAACCTGTTGAAGCAGAAGCGGGCAGGCGCCATCACGATCGATGTGATGCCGTTCGATGAGAGTTCAGGCCGCATCGATGTCGCGCGCGCCGCAGCCTTGATCGACGAGCGAACCGTGGCGATCTGTCTGCCGGTGGTCTCCAGCGGATCGGGCGTGCAGCAGCCGGTCGAGGCGATCGCCGCATTGCCGCGTCCGGACGGATGTCTGCTGTTCGTCGATGGCGCCCAGGCCGTAGGGCAGATCCCGCTCGGGATGGCGACCACGGGTGCAGATGTTCTCGTCGCACCGAGCCGCAAGTGGCTACGCGGCCCGCGCGGCGAGGCCATCATGGCGCTGTCCGACCGCGCCCTCGCGCAATTGGGCGATCCGCCGATCTTGAGTCAGGCCGGCTCGGGCTGGACCTCGCTGGAAGGCTACTCCACGCGCGCCGATGCGGGACGCTTCGAGACCTATGAATTCTCGGTCGCAGGACGACTGGGCCTCGGCGTCGCGGTCGAGTACGCCCTGCGCTGCGGTATCGATAACATCCGCGACACCATCCGGATGCGTGTTGCCCGGGTCCATGCCGGCCTGTCGGCAATTCCCGACGTGACCGTGTTCGAGCAGATCAATGGCGAGCCGGCCTTTCTGACATTCGGAACACCGTCGCTCGCGCCCGCGGAGTTGAACCGGCATCTGGCCGAGGCCAACATTGCGGCTGCGGTCGTCGACCGCCAGTATGCCCGGGCCGACCTTGAATTTCGTGGACTTGCGGCCGTGAACCGCGTCGCCCCCCATGCCTATACGAGCGAGGCGGACGTCGATCGTTTCCTCGATGCGGTCGCCGCTGCCCTGCGCAGGGCGCGCTGGCGGAACGCGAGCTGATCACCAGCGAATCTTCCGATGTGCGGCTCTCAGATGTCAAAGTCCGCCGCTTTATTCCGAATGGCGCGCCGTCCCTGAACAAACTTGCGAACTGTTGCTTTGGTTTCGCCGCGCAGTCGAACTGCCTGACCGCACGATCTGAAGCAGTCGCCCCTTCGTGGCGACGCATCCTATGGTCGGCTGCCCTGGCGCGAGCGTGCTGGGGACCCCCCTTCGTCATTGAGGGACCGCCACCTATTACGTATCCCGATCAACACGGCGCCGCGTAACAAGCGATTGCCAAGCTGCTAATTTAATTATACAATATACAAACCGGCCGGTATTCCGGGGCGGAGTTTGTTGCATGTCATTGGACCATCCCGTCACAGGGGCCCGCAAAGGTCTCCTCCACAAGACTGTTGCCGCGGCCGTGGCGGATGCGTTGCGTCAGCGGATTCTCGGTGGCGAGTTCGCGCCGGGGGCGCAGCTGCGCCAGGATGCTCTGGCGATCGAATTTGGCATCAGCCGGATCCCCGTTCGGGAAGCGTTGCTGCAGCTGGAAGCCGGCGGGCTGGTCAAGATCGTGCCGCATCGCGGAGCGGTGGTGTCCGGATTGTCGCTCGAAGAGATCGAGGACATTTTCCAGCTTCGCGTCCAGCTCGAGCCGCCGCTGCTGATCTTGTCCGCGCATCACTTCACCAAGGACGACTACAAAGAGCTTCACAGCCTGAAGGACGAATACAGCCTCGCGCTCAAATCGGGCCTCGTGCACCAATGGGGCGAACTGAACCAGCGATTCCATATGGGCCTGTTGCGCCATGCCGGCCGGCCACGCTCAATGGGCATTATTGC
>JAQGKA010000148.1 GCA_028290355.1 Tardiphaga sp.
AACCGGCCGCATATCAAGACGCATAAGAGCCCGGTGATCGCGAAGATGCAGATCGAGGCTGGCGCCCAGGGCATCACCTGCCAGAAGCTTGGTGAGGCCGAGATCATGGCCGATGCCGGGATCGACGACATCCTGATCAGCTACAACCTGCTCGGCGAAGAAAAGATGGCGCGGCTCGGCGCGCTGCAGGCGAAAGCCAACATCACCGTCGCCGCCGACAATTCGGTTGTAATCGCCGGCCTGCAGCAGGCCGCGGCATTGTCCGGGCTCCCGCTCAACGTCGTCGTCGAATGCGACACCGGCCGCAAGCGCGCCGGCGTCGAAACGCCCGCCGAAGCCATCGCGCTGGCGCGCGAGATCGCTGCATCAAAGGGGCTCACCTTTGCCGGCTTCATGCTGTATCCGACCGAGACTGGCTGGGCTGACGCGCAAAAATTTTTCGATGAAGCACTCGCCGGCGTCCGCGCCGAAGGGCTGGAGCCGAGCATCGTCTCCACCGGCGGCACGCCGAACCTGAAGAATGTGGGCAAGCTCAAGGGCGCCACCGAGCATCGCTTCGGCACCTATATCTACAACGACCGCATGCAGGTTGCCGCCGGCGTCGCCGAATGGGACGACTGCGCGCTCAATGTCTATGCGACGGTGGTGAGCCGCGCCGGTCCCGACCGCGGCATTCTGGATGCCGGTTCGAAGACGCTGACGTCGGACACCGGCGGCGGCCTCGACGGCCACGGCCTGATCCTCGAACATCCCGAAGCGAAAATAGCGCGTTTCGCCGAGGAGCACGGTTTTCTCGACCTCACCCGCAGCAACACCCGCCCGAACGTCGGCGACGTCGTCCGCATCGTGCCCAACCACGTCTGCGTCGTCGTCAACATGTTCGACGAAGTGGTAATGGTGCGCGGCGACGAAATCATCGGCACGCTACCGGTGGCGGCGCGTGGCCGGTTGAGGTAGTTACGAACCTCATCCTGAGGAGGCGCTTCTTAGCGCCGTCTCGAAGGATGGGCCACGAGCACCCTCATGGTTCGAGACGCGCGCGAAGAGCGCGCTCCTCACCATGAGGACCTACCCAAGCCACTTCAGCACGCCCCGACCCGCCGCAGCCCCGGTCGCGAACGAGGCTTGCAGCAAATACCCGCCGGTCGGCGCTTCCCAGTCCAGCATTTCACCAGCGGCGAAGACGCCGGGCAAGTGGCGCAGCATGAAGTCAGCATCGAGTCCGTCGAACGCGATGCCGCCGGCGGTGGAAATCGCCCGCGTGATCAATGCAACGCCGTTGAGCGTGATCGGCACCGCGTTGATCAAACCCGCGAGGCTCGCTGGCGACAGCGAAGCCAGTGAAGTACCCGATGCGATGGCGGCTTCCTGCAACAATCCAATCGCCGCCGGCGAGAGATGGATCGCCTTGCGCAGGAACGTCGAGAGCGACTGCTTGCCGCGCGGCGATGCGAGCTTTGCGGCCAGTTCAGCCGCATCGAGGTCCGGCCGCAATGCGACGAGCAGCGTCGCTTCGCCCTTCGCGATCACCGCCTCGCGTAGCTCGGCCGACAGCGCATAGATCCCGCCGCCTTCGATGCCATTGCGCGTGATCATCGCCTCGCCACGCACGACATGCGCCCCGAACGACAGGGCGATGCCCTTCAACGGCTGGCCTTCGAAACGGTCCTTGAAGATATCGGACCATGCCACCGTAAATCCGCAATTCGCAGCGCGCAGCGGCGCAATGGCGACGCCCTTCGCGGCCAGCGGCGCGACCCACGCACCATCGGAACCAAGCCGCGGCCAGCTCGCGCCGCCGAGCGCCAGCACGGTCGCGCGCGTCTCCACAACGCGCCGGCCCTCAGGCGTCTCGAACAGCAATCGGCCTTCGCCGTCCCAGCCGCTCCAGCGATGCCGCAACGCCAATTGCACGCCCAGGCCGTCGAGCCTCCGCAGCCAAGCACGCAGCAGCGGCGACGCCTTGAAGGCCTCCGGAAATACACGACCGCTGGAGCCGACGAAGGTCGGTTGTCCCAGCACTTCGCTCCACGTTCGCAAGGCTTCCGGCGAAAACGCTTCGATCGCCCGCGCAAGATGCGTTGTTGCCGCGCCGTAGCGCGCGAGAAACGCCGGCAGCGCTTCGCTATGGGTGAGATTGAGTCCGCCGCGCCCGGCCATCAAAAACTTGCGGCCGGCCGACGGCATTGCGTCATAGATGGTGACGCGGGCGCCGCTCTGCGCGATGACCTCGGCCGCCATCAAACCGGCGGGGCCTGCGCCGATTACCGCGACGTCGCCTGGCAAAACGTCCGTCACGAGGACACGTCCAATCGAGTGATGTTAAAAAGAACTCTAGACCTTGACGCCAAGCCGCGTCGCGGCCTGCTCGACATATTTCTGAGTCTGCTGGAAAGCGCCTTCCAGCGCCCTTGCCTTCGACATATCACTGATTTCCGCGAAATGCGCGGCGACTGCGTCCGGCGTCCAATCGGATTCCGCGAGGTTGACACCCTCGCTTTCCAATAGCTTGATCACTGCGAACGAGCCGGCGCCGGCGCCCATGATGGTTTTCGTCGGCGCGTTCTCGCTGAGCAGGAACAGCACCGCAGGCGTGATCGCTTCCGGCTTCATCAGGGCCAGAGCCTGTGGCGGCAACAGCTCTTCGGTCATCCGCGTCGCCGCTGTCGGCGAGACGGTGTTGACACGGATGTCGGTCTTGCGTCCCTCCTCGGCCAGCACGTTCATCAAGCCGACCATGCCGGTTTTCGCCGCGCCGTAATTGGCCTGGCCGAAATTGCCATAGAGGCCCGACGACGAGGTGGTGAGGACGATGCGGCCGTAATTGCGTTGGCGCATGCCGTCCCACACCGCCTTGCAGCAATAGAAGGTGCCGGTGAGATGCACGTCGAGGACTTTTGCGAAATCCGAAAGCTCCATCTTGCCAAACGACTTGTCGCGCAGGATGCCGGCATTGGCGCACATCAGATCGACGCTGCCCCATTCGGCCACTGCCCGATCAACCATCGCGGTGACCTGCTCGTAGTTCGAGACGTCGGCGCC
>JAQGKA010000152.1 GCA_028290355.1 Tardiphaga sp.
CCAGCAGCGCTTGCAGCACCTGACGGCGGATCGGAGTGAATTTCTGCGACCGGCCGGCGCAAACCGTTTCGGCATGGTGGATCGCGTCCGCGGTGCAGCGGTCGTGATCGTGGCCTGGGGCCGGGAAACTGGGCTTCGGGGCTGTCATATCTGGCTAATCTAGCGATCGCGCGGCTGTTTCGCTACAGCCGAGCAAGGCGTCATCCGAAACCTCGCAATTATCTCACCGCCGGGCGGCGCCGGCTCAGGCCGGCCGCCCCGTCGCGGCACGCAGATCGGACGGCGACATCGCATAGCGCCGGCGAAAGGTGCGGTTGAAATAGGACAAATCGCTGAACCCCGCCTCATAGGCAATCGCCGCGATGCGCTGACGGCTGCGCTGTGGATCCAGCAGCATGGCATAGGCCCAGGCAAGCCGGCCGGCGAGAATATGGTCGGACAGGCTGCTGCCATCATCTCGAAACAGTTTGCGGACGTAGTCCGGGCTGATCTGCTGCGACAGCGCCAGGGTTTCGGCCGACAGATCGTGTTGCCCGAGCCGGCCTGCGATCTCCGCCTTGATGGCATGCAGCCGCGCAGCGCGTATGCCGGTGCCGGATGAGCCATCCGAAGCCAGCTGAAACGCACCGGCGAGAAGCACGACGAGATCGCGCAACTGTGTTGCCACATGGCGTTGCAGCCCGTGGGCGGCACCTGAATCGAGGTCGATGGCCGCCCTGGCATGGGCAACCAGCAGCTGAAGGGCATCGAGATCGGGCGCGAACGGCCGCATCAGCCGGCCGGCCAGATCGGGGATCAGCGGCGCCAGCTCGGCGCGGGCCAATTGCACCGTCAGGCGCCTGCCGTCATTGAGCAGCGTGTGGCTTCCGACATCGCAGGTCGTCATGAGAATGGCTCCGCCCTGCCGCATTATTTCTTCGCGGCCGAGCTGCGACGCGCGCGCGCGGCCCCGCAGCACCACCGCGAACATGACCGTGTCCAACGCCGCTGGCAGCACCGGCTCACCGGTCCGGACACCGGCGAGCCAATGGGAACCCATCGCCACTTCTGCGCCGGGCAGGCGGCGCAGCGCGGCATCGGAACAGAACGACGCGTCATCCGTCGGGGGGCCTTCACTGCCGAGGATCAACCGGCCGCAGGCATGCGCCTGGCTTCGCCCTGAGGAATCAACGTTCGGTGCTTGATCTGTTGCGATGAAGGGGGCGGCGGCGGGGCCGGTGGGTGCGATCAAGACGATGCCTTTGGTTGGTACAGCCGTTAGTCACCGGCAACCCCACCGACGTTGACGTCGGGAACCCGAAGGTGACGGGCCCGAGAGCGCAAAAATCCCTGTGGCTTCAACACCACAGCGCGATCAAATCCGCCTGGCGTCGCGTGGAGTCCGCGCCGCGTCGCGCTGGTTCCAAGCCGGCGCGGGCGCCGACGGCTAATCCGTTTGCGGTGGCGTTCCACCGGGGGCCTGAGGCCTGTCATCTGTTGCTTGAGGAGATATCGGTGAAGCACATCACACTGGCCGCGACCGGCCTCGCCCTGATCGCGCTCTCATCAGCCGCGGCTGCCGCGGACATGTCGGTGCCGTCCCGCGTCTACACCAAGGCGCCGGTACTGGTGGACCCCGGCTACAACTGGACCGGCTTCTATGCCGGCCTCAACGGCGGCTACAGCTGGGGCAAGGCCGACGCCGTCTTCCTTCCCGGCACCGCCTTCGCCACCCCGGTCAAGCAGGACGTCAATGGCGGCCTTGGCGGAGGTCAGATCGGCTACAACTGGCAACTGGACCGAACATGGGTCGTTGGCCTTGAGGCCGACATCCAGGGCACCGGCGAACGTGGCCGCGCAACGTCAACGCCCGGCACGACCCGCATCACCCTGCCCGGCGGCGATTTCAACCTCGTTGCCACCACCTCCGCGGCCAGCTCATGGAGTTTCCCGTGGTTTGCGACCTTCCGGGGCCGTGTCGGACTGCTGGCAACCCCGGACCTGCTGCTGTACGGCACCGGCGGCCTCGCGGTCGGGGAGGTAAAATATTCGACGCAGACCTCGACCACGGCCCAGATCTTCGGACCGGGCTCGCAAGGCACGACGCCCTCCGGTGCGGCCGTCACCGTGGCGGGGACGCCGTTGTCGGAATCCCAGACTCGCGTCGGCTGGACCCTCGGCGCCGGCCTGGAAAAGAAGTTCGACCGCAACTGGTCGGCCAAACTCGAATATCTGTATCTCGACCTCGGCTCCAAATCGTATTTCGCCGGGACCGCGAACCAGACCGATGTCAGCTTCCACGACCACATCTTCCGCGCCGGCATCAATTACGCGTTCAACCCGGCGGTGGTCGCAAAGTACTGACCGACCGCATTATTCCTGACGGAAAAAGCCCGGCCTCGCGCCGGGCTTTTTGCTGCGCCCAGCAGCCATCCGCGGAACCCAACGCCGTGCCTCTGACGGCGCGCGGCCCCTCGCCCCGGTCAGCCATGCGTTTGCAGCGGGTCAGCACCCGAAACATATCGCATCGATATAATAAGCAAACTATACTATATCGCTGACTTACGGAGTGACCATGCCCGGTTCCAATGTCGACTTCCTGTTTGCCCTGTTCGAAACCCAGCGCCTGCTGCGGCTCTACGCCGAAAAGCAGGCGCGCCGTTTCGGCCTGACGCGCGCCCAATGGGGCGTGCTGGCCAAGCTGGAACGCACCGAGGGCCTGAAACAGGCGGAAATCGCCGATTTGCTGGAAATTCAGCCGATCACGTTGACGCGGCTGATCGACAAGCTCTGCGACCTCGGCCTGATCGAGCGCCGCAGCGACGACAGCGATCGCCGGGTCAATCGCCTCTATCTCACCGAAGCCGCCCGCCCGCTGATGCTGAAGCTCACCGGCCTGCGCAACGAGCTGACGCAGACCGCTCTGGCCGGCCTCAGCGCCGCCGACACCCATCTGCTGGTCGCCCAGCTCGAGACCGTCAAGAACAACGTCCGCGAGGCGGTCCAGAACCCCGTCTCTGCGCCGACGACGCCCTCTACCCTGAAGGAAGAACCGACCTATGGCTGAACCCGTGCTGAAACTCGCGCCCGACAACGGGTCTTCCGCGGCTGGCACCTCACCGCAAGCGGCCCGTCCCGGTTTTCTGCGGCGTCATCGCCGGACGCTGCTGCTGGTGGTGTTGCCGGCGATCGCGCTGGTCGGCGGCATCGCGTTCTATCTCACCGGCGGCCGCTACGTGACCACCGACGACGCCTATGTCGGCGCGCAGAAGGTGCTGATCACCCCGGACATCTCCGGCAAGGTCGAGAAGGTCGTGGTGCGCGAGGGCCAGCACGTCAACGAAGGCGACGTCCTGTTCGAGATCGATCCGGTGCCGTTCCGCCTCGCGCTGCAGCAGGCCAAGGCGGCGCTCGATACGGCCCGGACCAATTACGATAACCTCGTCAGCAACATCAGGATTTACGGCCAGATGGGCGAGCTGGCGCAGCAGGGTGTCGACCTGAAGCAGCGCGATGTCGAGCGCAAGGCGTCGCTGGTCAAGAGCAGTGCGGGCTCGCAACTCGACCTCGACAATTCGGCGACATCGCTGGTCACCGCACGTGCCCAACTGGAACTGCTCAAGCAGCAGACCTCTACTGCGAAGAACCAACTGCTCGGCAATCCCGACCTCCCGCTGGACCAGTTCCCGCCCTATGCCCAGGCCAAGGCGGCGTTAGACCAGGCCCAGCGCAATCTCGATCACGCCGTGCTCCGCTCGCCGATGAGCGGCACCGCGACCCAGGTCGACAACATCCAGCTTGGCCGCTTCGTCGCTGCCGGCACCCCTATCCTGAGCGTGATCGACGACGCCAAGCCATGGGTCGACGCCAATCCCAAGGAATCCGACTTTACCTATGTCGCGGTCGGCCAGCCCGTCACCGTCGAGGTCGATGCGTTTCCCAACCACGTCTTCAAGGGCACGGTTGGTTCGCTGAGCCCCGGCACCGGGGCCCAGTTCGCGATCCTGCCGCCGCAGAACGCCACCGGCAA
Source organism: Tardiphaga sp. (assembly GCA_028290355.1). GTDB lineage: Bacteria > Pseudomonadota > Alphaproteobacteria > Rhizobiales > Xanthobacteraceae > Tardiphaga. Next base: position 4,010 of record JAQGKA010000152.1, read on the forward strand.
TTTCGTCAAGGTGGTGCAGCGGGTGCCGCTGCGGGTTGCGCTCGATACCGATGACAAGACGGTGCGCAAGCTCAAGGCCGGCATGAGTTCGTATGTTTCGATCGACACCGGGCACCGGCGTTCGCTGGCCGCCATGCTCGGCCTCGCCCCGGCGGTAGCGGCGCAGGACCAGCAGGAATGAGTACGCTTGCCGCATC
>JAQGKA010000275.1 GCA_028290355.1 Tardiphaga sp.
GCTTCGGCTTCAGGCCGCAGCTTTCCTCGATGCGCGCCCACAGCAGACGCAGCGCGCGGAATTTCGCCATGGTCAGGAATTGATCGGCATCGGCGGAGAGCCGCGCATAGATCATGCCGCGGGCGACATCGAGCGGAATGTTGGCGTCTTCCAGCGCGCGCAGATAGGACACCGCGACCGCGAGCACGTAAGCCAGCTCCTGCACTTCGGAACCGCCGGCATCGTGGATGATGCGGCCATCGGCCACCGCGAACGGGCCCTTGAAGCCCGCTGCTGCGAGCGTCTTGATTGCGCCGGTCACCGCGGGCGCCATTTCCCACCAGTTATAGGCGCTTTGCCCCCACGCCGCGCAGGCGCCAATCGGATCGTAGCCGAAGCGGATGTCGCATTTCGCGGGATCGATCTTCTTCTGCTGGATATAGTCGGCGAGATGTGTCGCGGCCATGCGCGATTGCGGACCGGCGTGAAGTTCGAGTGCGATGCCGGCGTCGATGAAGATGCCGTCGAGAACCTTTTCGATCGTGTCGGCTGTGGCTTCAAGTCCGAAGCCGCGCGCGCCGTTGGCGCCGGCGAACACCAGCGTCAGACCGGTGGCGCCGTTTTCGAGGTCGTGCAGTGCCTGCGCATTGGCCTTCGCCGCGTCGGGATGATCGATCCGCTGCATGATCTGCCAGGGTGCCGCGGCGGCGCGGCCTGCGATCGGAGCGGCGTCATGGGCGCGCTCGTAGATCGGCTGAATCTTGAGGCCGTCATAGGTCTTGCTGACCAGTTTCTCGAACGGAGCGCCCTTCAGCACGCCATCGACCAGCTTGCACCAGTCGTCATAGGTGGCGGGCGCAAAATCCGCGGCCAGCCGCAGGTCGTCAGTCGCAGTCGGCATTATCGAAATTCACTCCCGGCATTGCTTCGTTGTTGCCCCGAAAATGCCACGTGGCGGCGGGGAAGCCAATGGCTGTCGGAACCGTTCCGGGCCGGTTTTGGGCGTGCGGAGGGCTTGCGGCGAACGGGTGACGGGACAGCAGCGGGGGTTTTGGGCGAAATCGCCGGTTCAGGCGAGGTCGGGCAGCCGCTCGATACCCTCGGTCGACAGGCTCTTGAGCTGTTCGCCGGCGGTCTTGCCGCCGATCACCCGGTCCGGCGCGATCTCGGCCAGCGGCACCAGCACGAAGGCGCGCTCGAAGGCGCGAGGGTGGGGCAGCGTCAGTTCGGGCTTGGCGATGACCACGTCGTCATAGGCAATCAGATCGAGATCGAGGCCGCGCGGGCCCCAGTGGATCTCCTGGGCGCGATCGCGGCCAAACTTCTTCTCGATCCGGTGCAGCGTGAACAGCAGCGCGTGCGGATCGAGGTCGGTCTCGATCTCGATGACGGCATTGACGAAGCGATCCTGCGGGACGTCGCCGACGGGTGGCGTCGAATAATCCGAGGAGCGCGCGATCAGTGCAGCTTGCGTCATGCCGCAGATGTTGGAGATCGCCTTCTGGAATGTGGCGCGGACGTCGCCGACATTGCCGCCGAGGGCTATGATGACGCTGGCCATGCTTACTTCCGCGTGCGGGTGAGCGTGACGCCGACATCGTCGAAGATAGCGGCGATCGGCGCGTGCGGATTGTGCACGGTGACCTTGATGACGCTGACTTTCGGAAATGCCGCCAGCACGGCATCGGCAACGGCGCCGGCGGCGCGTTCGACCAGCTTGTAGTTGGCGTCCTTGAAGGCGGCGGTCGCGGTGGCTACGACATTGGCATAGGACACGGTGTCGGCGAGGCGATCGCTGTGCGAGGCTGCGGCGATATCGGCTGTCAGTTCGAGGTCGATGACGAAGCGCTGCCCGACGTCGGCTTCATGATCGAGGGCGCCGTGGTGGGCATGGATCGAAACGCCCCTGATGAAGATTGTATCGCTCATTTTTTATCCTCAATGGCTGCCATCACGCGCAGCGCCTGCACGGTTTCCGTCACGTCATGGGCGCGGATGATCTTTGCGCCGCGCTGCGCCGCCAGCAGATGCGCGGCGATCGAACCGCCGAGCCGCTGTTGCGGTTCGGAAGCTACGACGGTGCTGATGAATTTCTTGCGGGAGGCGCCGATCAAAATCGGCAGGCCGAAGCTGTGCAGTTCTTGCAGCCGCGCCAGCGCGATCATGCTCTGCTCCGGCGTCTTGCCGAAACCGATCCCGGGATCGAGCACGATGTGTTCGCTGGGGATGCCGGCCTTGGCGGCGATGGCGAGCGTGCGGGCGAAGAAGGCTTTGATGTCGTCGATGATGTCGATGGCAGCATCGACATCATCGCGATTATGCATGACGACGACAGGTGCGCCGTATTCTGCAACGACGCGGGCCATTTCGGGGTCGCGCTGCAGGCCCCAGACGTCGTTGGCGATGGCGACGCCGGCGGCGAGCGCCTTGGCGACGACTTCAGCTTTCATGCTGTCGATGGAGACGGGGGTGCCCAGCGCGACCACGTCGGCGAGGATCGGCTTTAGCCGCTGCCATTCCTCGTCGGCGGAGATCGGCTGCGAGCCATAGGGCCGGGTCGATTCCGCACCGATGTCGATGATTTCGGCGCCTTCCGCGATCATGCGCCTGGCCTGCGCCAGCGCCCGCTCCGGCGCGTCGAATTTCCCACCGTCTGAGAATGAGTCCGGTGTGATGTTCAGAATGCCCATGACAGCCGGCGTAGGCTGCGACAGCAGCGCCCGCCATACCGGATGACCGGCCGGGGAGGTCGCTGCAGCGGGTTCTGGCGGGCTCGCGATCATGCGGTCGCTTTGCGCGACCGGGAAGGGGGAGTCAAGATGGCGAGGGCCCTCGTCGGGTGGGCAAAGGCGCCCTTCGCGCCGTGCCCACCATCACCGGCAGTGAGCGCGATGGTGGGCACGCTCAACGGTCGCACTTCGCGCGACCGCTGGCTTTGCCCACCCTACAAAACTTAATACGTGATCTTCAGCGGCAGTTTGCGGGCCTTCTCGATCAGCTGTTCGACGGATTTTTCCGAGGGCATGACCTGAACCAGCTTGCGCTTGTCGTTGGCGTCGCGCATCGCCTGCGCGAGGCGGCCGGGGTTGCGGTGGGTGAGTTCGCGGACGGTGTTGACGCCGGAGGCGCGAAGCAATTCGGCCTTGGCCTTGCCCATGCCGGGAATCCGCAGGTAGTCGGCGAGGTTGGCCCATTCCAGCAGTTGCTGTTCGCTGAAACCGGTCTTGGCGGCGAGTTCCTTGCGGCCCTTGGCGGTGCGAGCCGCCTCCAGCAGGCTCTCCATGGTGCGGATGCCCGATTTTTTCAGTTTGGTCGCAGCGAAGGCCGTCAGGCCGTCAATCTTGGAGATGGGATATGTCATGTTACTCGGACGTATGAAGATGCTTGACGCTGACGCAAGTGATGCGAACGCATGGGAATGCTGACGTAGAAGACGGTCAGGAGAACTGGCTGAGGCCTGGAGTGCCGGCGATGATCTTGTCCATATCATCCGTGCCGATTTTCGTGCGGCCAAACTTGAACAGTTCACGCGCCACGTTTTGAATGTCGCCCATGCCGAGACCGAGGCCCATCAGCTTGGAGCCGAGCGCCATCAGGCCGCCGCCCATCAGGCTGCCGAAGCCTCCCGACGTGCTGGAGGATGCGATGGCCGCTTCCGCGCCGGGAATTTTTTCGATCAGCGCATTGACCGGCTCGGCCGGTCCTTCGTTGCGCAGAAACCCCAAAATAATGCCGACGGTCTTCTCAGCCACGGCATTGTCTATGCCGACCTTGGCGGTCAGCTGCTCAATCAATTCGTCCATAATGCCCCGCCTCACCGGTTGAACGCCGGCACTTTTGTTGAAGGATTATCTTGAGCCGCCGTGATTCGAATTACAAGCACGCGTGGCCATCAACGCGCGATTCAGCTTCGAACGCGCGGTGAGTGTTGCATCAATGCAAGAGCAAACGTGAAATTTTGGTCAATTCTTCGCGGACGCGAGATAGCTTCCATTTAGAAATGACGAAAAGCGGTGGCGCCGCTCCGAGAATGTTTCAATTTTCTGGTTTCCGGCACGGCGTTTCGCTTTGAGTTTCAATCGGTCTGCCAAATGCAGTAAGGTCATCAGATACGGCGATAAATTTTTCGATGAAGGCGAAGAGGCGATCCCGATGGCGACGACCGAGATCAAGAGCGGCGATACCGACGCAAAAATCTTCATCGGTAAGGGCGAGGAGCCGGCCTGGCTGACGCTCGGCCTTGCCAACCGCCATGGTCTTGTCACTGGCGCGACGGGAACGGGAAAAACCGTCTCACTGCAAGTGATGGCGGAGGGATTTGCCCGCGCCGGCGTGCCGGTGTTCGCCGCCGACATCAAGGGTGACCTGTCGGGAATCTCCGAAGTCGGCGAAGCGAAGGATTTCATCCTGCAACGCGCCAAGCAAATGGGGCTTTCGTTCCAGCCCGACCAGTTCTCGACGATTTTTTGGGACGTGTTCGGCGAGCAGGGCCATCCGGTGCGCGCCACGGTCTCGGAAATGGG
>JAQGKA010000282.1 GCA_028290355.1 Tardiphaga sp.
AGCAGCATCAGCGAGCAGATCTCGGTGGGACCGAACTGAAAGGCGATCTTGGCGATGAACGGCGCCATGAAGACCATCTGCAAAATACCGAAGGCGGCGCCGAAAATCGCGGCCAGCATGGTGATGCCGAGCGCAACGCCGCCGCGGCCCTGCTTCGTCATCGGAAAACCATCGAGGCATGTGACCGCGTGTGGCGGATGGCATGGCAGGTTGAGCAGGATCGAGCAGATCGCGCCACCATACTGCGCGCCATAGTAGATGCCCGACAGCATCAAGAGGGCCGCGACAGGCTTCATCGCAAAGGTCAAAGGCAGCAAGATCGAAATCGTCGACAGCACGCCCATTCCAGGCAGGACGCCGACGAGATTGCCGATCAACACGCCAAGAAAGCACCACATGAGATTATGTGGCTCAAGCGCAATGCTGAAGCCATGCATGAGGTCGACAAAACCGGTTGTGACCATCTTACATTCCCCGCAAAATCGGAATTTGAATCTTCAGCCCATAAGCAAACAGCGCGATTCCGAACACGGTAACGCAGGTGGCCAGTACCAGCGCCTCCTTCACCGTCGTCGTCCGCGAACCCATCGCCGAGACAAAGACGCAGGCAAAGATTGCCGGCAAAAGGCCGAGATACTCGGAAAACAGCATGAACAGGCAGACGCCGGCGATGATCGCGACCCAGCCGCGCCAATCCATCGACGATGGCGCCGCATGATGCGGATCTTCGAGACCGGTCGTCGCTGGCCCGGCGCCGCCTGAGCCGGACACCGCGATCGCCGCACCAACCAGGATCATGCCGCCACCCAACACGGCCGGGAAAAACCCGGACTCCATCTGCGCGAGGGAGCCAATGCCGTATTTGCTGCCCTCATAGGCGGCACCGGCACCGATCAATGCAATCAGCGCACCGGCATAGTAGTCACGTTTGCTGTCAGGGATCATGATTGACGCCCGATGATGGTGCATTCGCTACGCATCAGCGAGCTCCCGCATGAGTTGGTACAGCGCGGGCTGCGCCTCGAATCCGATTCCCGGATGGTCCGGCAAAGCGATGTGCCCGTCGCAAACCTCCATGCCGTCGGCGAAGCCGCCAAAGGCAGCGAAGACGCCGGGATAGGATTCACAGCCGCCCAGTCCCAGTCCGGCAACGAGTGCGAAGGACATCATGTTGCCGCCATGGGGAAAGATCCGCTGGCGCGATCCGCCGAGCGCTTCAACGCGCGCAACCATTTGCGCATAGGCGCCGACGCCATAAGCCTGCGGCGGATCGACCTGAAGGATGTCGCGATCCCGGCGGAAGCCGCCAAAGCTGAACAGATTTTCGACGTCCTGCAGGCGGAACAGATTTTCCCCGGTGGCCAGTGGCGGCCGATATGTCTCGGCCAATCCGGCGAAGGACCCGTAATCCAGCGGCGCGCAGGGTTCCTCGAACCAGCGCAGCCCATGGGGGGCGAGTGCCACGGCATAATCGCGCATACGGCCAATCGACAACGCCGCGTTGGCATCGACAGCGAGATGGTCGGCACCGGCCATCAGGCCAATGGCGGTCTCGATGCGCGCCAGATCATCCTTGATCGACGCGCCGCCCACCTTGATCTTGATGTGGGTATATCCGGCCCCAAGGTGGCGCTTCACCTCGTCGGACAACGCCGCCAGGTCGCCTTCCGGCCGGTACCAGCCGCCGCCGACATAGCAGGGAACCGTCGCAGCCACCGTCCCATCGCCAAAGCGCTCTGCGAGCACATGCCACAATGGACGGTCCAGTATCTTCGCCAGCGCGTCCCAGACCGCTGTTTCAATGGTCCCGATCGGCACGGAGCGTTCGGCGTCACCGCCCGGCTTTTCCCGCAGCATCATGCGCTGAAGAATCTTTTCGGGGTCGATCAGACCCGCATCGTCCACCAGTTCCTCCGGCGCCGCCGACAGGATTCGCGGCACAAAACGCGCACGCATCGCCGCGCCACAGGCGTAGCGGCCGGTGGAATTGAAGGCGTAGCCGACGACTGGCTTGCCGTGACGCACCACGTCCGTCACGACGGCGACAACCGACGTGGTCATTTCGGAGAAATCGAACGCAGCATTCCGCATCGTCGATGCGACGGGAACGGCCTTCTCGAAGATGCCGGTGATACGCAAGTTGATTCCGATCGATCAGACGGGTTTGATGCCGGCCTTTGCGACGATATCGCGCCACTTCGGCACTTCATCGACAATGCGCTTCTGCACGCCATCGGGACCGTTGGCGAGAACCTCGAAGCCATTGTTGCGCAGCTGATCCGCGATCTTGGGGTCTTTCAGAATTTCGATCGCCTTCGCTGCCAGCAACTGCACGATCTCAGGCGGGGTTTTGGCCGGAGCCAGGAATCCCTGGAATGTGTCCGCGATGAAATCCTTGTAGCCAAGATCGACCATGGTGGGCACATTCGGCAGATCGAACCAGCGACGTGCGCCAGTGACGGCCAGTGCCTTCAGAGCCCCGCTCTCGATATGCGGATGCGCCGGCGGCAGCGCTGCCGAACAGACCTGCACCGTGCCGCTGAGAATGGCCTGGATCGCCGGCCCGGCACCGGGGAAAGGCACATGCGTCATCTGGATGCCGCTGACGATCTTCAGCAGCTCGCCCGACAAATGTGGCGTGGTCCCGATACCAGGACTTGCGTAGTTCAGCAGATTGGGTTCGGCCTTGGCGCGGGCAATCAGCTCCGGAATCGAATTGATGCCCATCGTGGGGTCGACCAGGATGACATTCGGCGATGTGCCGAGTTCGGCGATCGGTGCGAAATCCTTGTAGGGATCGTAGGGAATTTTGGCGTAGAGGCCGGGATTGACGACATAGGCGCTCGACGTGATCAGCAACGTGTAGCCGTCCGGCTCGGCATGAGACGCAATGCCGATTCCGATATTGCCGCCCGCTCCGGCTCGGTTATCGACAATCACCGAGCCGCCGATGGCATCGCCGAGATGCGCGCTGACGATGCGTGCCATGATGTCGGTCGGGCCGGCCGGCGCGAAAGGCACGATGATCTTGACGGCTCGGGTGGGATAGTTCGCAGCGCTGGCGCTTCCCGGCCGGAGGCCGATAGCTGCGGCGCCGAGCGTGAAAGCCGTTGCGCGCAGCATGTCGCGGCGCGACAGAACAGCAGAGCTCTTCTTCAACATGGCGTTTCTCCCTGGGGCAGTGCTTGCTTGCACCGCGCTATTCTTGAGGCCTTCGTCTGCGCGAATATTTCTGGCCGTCTCGCGACAACCGGAGTTGTCGCGAGGTCTCTCTTATATCTTTAGCGGATCGCGACCGGATTGATCGGCGATCCGACGGCACCCGTAATCGGCAACGCCGGGCCGACAAACATGAAGTCGTAAACCTTGTCGGCGTGGCAAGCCTTTGCCAGTTCGTCGAGCTTGAAGATCTCGCCCATCGTCAGGCCCATGATCGGAATACAGATCCAATGCCAGGGCTGGTTGGCGTCGTCGCAATTGTTCGGACGCACTTCGACCCCCCAGGTGTCCGTCGCCACTGCCGCGACCTGCTTGTCCTGCAGCCAGTCCAGCGTCTCGAAGGCGAGGCCTGGTGCGTCGCCGCCGGGATAACCATCCCAGTTGCCGGCGGCGAGCTTCTCTTCCATCTGGCCGGTCCGGATCAGCAGGTGATCGCCGCGACCAACCTCGACATTCTGTGCCTTGGCGCAACCATCCAGGATATCATTGGTGATGGCGAAACCTTCGGGAAGCCAGTCCATGCCCTGGTGCTTGGCGATGTCCAGCAACACGCCGCGGCCAACCATTTTTTCCTTGGCGTGCTCGATGCCGGCCTTCTCCGCGCCGAACGACGAGACGTTGCGGCAGTCATAGCCGTTCCACATGTTGTTTTCGTAGAAGATGTGGCCCAGTCCATCCCAGTGCGTTCCGGCCTGCAGCGGAAACAGCACGATATCGTCGGCCGAGCGGATGCCGCGTTTGTCGAGTACGCCCGAATAGGCGTCTGTGCCCGTACGCAGCATCGTGTGCACCGGATTGAAACGTCCGACCGGCGGAAACTTGGTCTTGCCGCCCTGCGGTCCCTTGTTATCGTAGTTCAGCGCGAGCGAGATGACCTGGCCTTTGCGCACCAGTCCGGCGGCGCGCACGATATCGGCAGGCTGCGTATAATTCATCGTGCCGATATGATCGTCCGGACCCCATTTGCCCCAGTTTTTCAATCGTTCGGCCGCGGCCTCGATGTCCTTCTTCGTAACCTTCGCCGGGCCGTGTAACGCATCACTCATTTGGGACGTCTCCTCGATCTTATTGTTGATTTTAATTCCGGCTTGGATCGGAAACCGGCAGCCAGAAACGGAATGATGTGCGCTAATGCATCCTCGACGCGGCCGGGGTCGCAGCGCCCATTGGTCAGCGACTGAATGCGCCCGGCGTCGGCCATCGTGTAGAACATCGTGCCCAGCATGAAATGAAAGCGCCATTCCAGCTCGGCTTGTGGAATTTCCGGCAAGGCGCGCGCCAGCGCGTGCAGAAACTCGCCGCTCGATTCGTCGAAGGCATTGGCCAGGATTCTGCGGCTGACCGCCTCGGGTTCGGTCGCCAGCCGGGCGCGAAGCTTGACGAAGGCACGCCCGCCAAACCGAACGTCTGATCCGATAGTCAGAGCGGGACGCAGGAAGGCTTCCAGAATTCGCTCAAGCGACGGCGCGTCGTCGAGGTCAATCTCGGAGAGCAGCCGGATGCGCTCAAGGGCGATTGGCTTTGCACGCGCGGTAAAAATCTCGGAGAGCAACTGCTCCTTCGACCCGAAATGGTAGTGCAGCGCAGCGAGGTTGACCCCGGCCGCGGCGACAATCGTGCGGATGCTGACCGCGTTCCAGCCGTGCTCCGCGAACAATTGCTCGGACGCATCCATCAAGCGCTGCCGCGCCGACGGCTTGATCGCCGAGCCGTCGTCCAACGACGTTTCCAGAGCTGAAGACTTGAGCAATGCCGCGGTATCCCTTGACTAATACAAACGTTCGTTTCAATAAGTCGTTCGTTCGGATGGTGTCAAGAGCAGATTGGCCGCAACCGATCACGTAAACGGGCTCGCGTGCGCGGCCCCGGCTGCAGATGGCGCGGCTTCGATCGACGTTTTGTTGAACCGACCAAATAAAAAAGCGGCTGGCAGCTGGTCACAGTCTCCGCCGACTTAATGACAGGGAGAGCGACCAACATGACGACACGCCGGAATTTCCTCAAAGGCGCGGTGACCGGCCTCGCCTTCTGCAGCTGCGGCATGCTCGACGCGGCCCATGCGCAGCAGCCGGGCCCTCGCCAATTGCCGGTCATGGTCAAGGGCAAACGGATCAAGACCATCGACGTGCACGCCCATTGCATCATTCGCGAAGCGCTCGACCTGATGGGCGATGAGGTGCCGCGCATCCTGCCGCCGACGAAAGGCCAGCAGGAGCATTTCATTGTCGTGGAAAATCGCCTCAAGGCCATGGATGCGATGGGCATCGACATGGAAGTGCTGTCCATCAATCCGTTCTGGTATCGCAAGGAACGCGACCTCGCCGCGCAGATCGTCAAACTCCAGAATGAAAAGCTGGCAGAGCTGTGTGCCTCGAAACCGGATCGCTTCGCGGCCTTTGCGTCACTCTCGCTGCAATATCCCGATCTCGCCGTTCAGCAACTCGAGGACGCCGTCAAAAAGCAGGGAATGCGCGGCGCCGCGATCGGCGGCAACGTGGTGGGAACGGATTTCTCCGATCCGAAATTTCACCCGGTGTGGGCGAAGGCCGAAGAACTTGGCGCCGTGCTCTTCATCCACCCGCAAGGCACGGTGGAACTGGCGGCGCGCTTCAAGGGCAATGGCTGGCTGGGCAACACGATCGGCAATCCGCTCGATACCACGATCGCGCTGCAGCACCTGATCTTCGAAGGAACCCTGGACAAATTTCCCAAGCTGAAAGTTCTCGCCGCCCATGGCGGCGGCTATCTCGGCTCCTACGCGCCGCGCTCTGACCACGCCTGTTTCGTCTCGCCGCAAAACTGCGATCCGGACATTCAGCTGAAGAAAAAACCAACCGAATACCTCAATCAGCTGTACTTCGATTCGCTGGTATTCACGCCGGAGGCACTGCGTCACCTGGTGGCCCAGGTCGGCGCAAGCCAGATCATGCTGGGCACCGACCATCCGATTCCGTGGGAGGATCACCCTGTCGATCACGTCTTCGCCACCGACAGCCTGAACGATCAGCAGAAGGCCGCGATCCTTGGCGGAAATGCCGCCCGCATGCTCGGAATGAAGGAGAGCTAGCGATGCTTGACGTCGCGCCGAACAGCCGTCCACCATCCACACGCAATCCACCTGCCGCAACATCTGACAGAGACCGATCATGAAATTTGTGACATTCCAACGGGACGGATCCGCGCGACTGGGAGCGTTGATCGGGACCGACAC
>JAQGKA010000299.1 GCA_028290355.1 Tardiphaga sp.
TCGCCCGCGCGCTTGCCAACAGCCCCAAGATCCTGCTGCTCGACGAACCCTTCGGCGCGCTCGACAACCAGACCCGCGCGCTGATGCAGGAACTGCTGCTCGGCATCTGGGAGCGCGAGCGCAAGACGGTGATCTTCGTCACCCACGATATCGAGGAAGCGGTGTTCCTCGCCTCCCGCGTGGTGGTGATGTCGGCGCGCCCCGGCCGCATCAAGGCCGACGTCGCCGTCGATCTGCCGCATCCGCGCCACTACACCGTCAAGACCAGCCCAGAATTCTCGGCGCTGAAAGCCCGGCTGACGGAAGAAATCCGCGTCGAGGCGGTGCTGGCGGCGGAAGTCCATTAGCGGCGTGCGTGGGATATTACGCCATCGCTCTTGCGACGCTCAGCTGTCATCACCCGCGCAAGCGGGTGACCCAGTAAACGGCACTGTCGCGGCTTCGTCATTGCCGACTCGGAATACTGGGTCGCCCGGTCAAGCCGGGCGATGACAGTGAGTGCGGGGCTGCTATCTCTTATCGATCATCTCGCGGATCTTGCTGGCGAGCGCCGCCTGCGCGATCGGCTTTTGCAGCAGCGATACGCCGGCATCCAGTCGGCCATGATGCACGATAGCGTTGCGTGAATATCCGGTCATGAACAGCACTTTAAGGGTCGGCTGGCGCTTCAGCATTTCGTCGGCGAACTGCCGGCCATTCATCCCGGGCATCACGATATCGGTCAGCAGCAGATCGAAGGCTGAGGGATCGCGGGTGAAATCCGACAGCGCCACGTCGGCGTTAGGCGCCTTGCGGACGCGATAGTTCAGGCCCTCCAGCGTTTCGACCAGATATGACCGCACGTCCGGATCGTCTTCCACCACCATGATGGTTTCGTTGCCGCGGCTGCCGATAACGACGCTCTCGGTTTCGACCGTCATCTCCAGGGGCTTGGCGGTGCGCGGCAGATAGATCTTGATCGTCGTGCCGAAGCCTTCCTCGCTGTAGATCTTGACGTGACCGCCCGACTGTTTGACGAAGCCGTAGACTTGGCTGAGGCCGAGGCCGGTGCCCTGGCCGGGCTCCTTGGTAGTGAAGAACGGATCGAAGGCACGCTCCTGCACCTCTTTCGGCATGCCCGGCCCGGTGTCGCTCACCGCGATCAGCACATACTGGCCGACCGCGGCATCATGCTGCTGCGCGTAAGGCTCATCGATGAAGGCGTTGCTGGTCTCGATGGTCAGCTTGCCCTTTCCCGCCATCGCATCGCGGGCATTCACCACCAGATTGAGGATGCCGGCTTCCATCTGGCTCGGATCGACCTCGACCTGCCACAGCCCGGCGCCACCGACGATTTCCAGGTCGACATTCTCGCTCAAGGTGCGCTGGAAGAACTCCGACATGCCCCGCAGCAGCTGATTGACGTTGATCGGCTTCGGGTCGAGTGGCTGGCGGCGGGCGAAGGCCAGCAGGCGTTGCGTCAGGATCACCGCACGCTGTGCGCCGCCGGCGGCGCTGGCGATTACCCGCTTCAGGCGTGCCTGCGAGGCGTCGGTCCAGCTGTTGACGGCGTGTTCGGCGATTTCGAGATTGCCGATGATGATGGTGAGCAGGTTGTTGAAATCATGCGCGACGCCGCCAGTAAGATGGCCGATCGCTTCCATCTTCTGGGTGTGACGCAGCATGTCTTCGGCTTCGCGGCGATAGCGACCTTCCTCGACCAGCGCCATTTGGGTATTGCGCAATTGCGCCGGCGACGGAATCGCCAGCAGTTTTGGCAGCAGCGGCCAAAGGATCGCGGCGGTGATCACGGAGGCGATAGCGGTGATCGCCTTGACGATGCCTTCGATGCCGTAGATCGGCACCCACAGCGTATAGATCGACAGGATATGGGTGAGGCCGCAGGCCATGATGAAGATTGCGAAGGCCCAGAAGATCCAGCCGAATTCGACGTCGCGGCGCTTCGAGACAAAGATGCTGAGCGCGATCGGGATCGAGAAATAGGCCGCGGCGATCAGCGCGTCGGATCCGACGTGCAGCCAGATCAGCCCGGGCTCCCACAGCAGGCAAATGCCGTGCGGCGCGAACATGGATGTATCGAGGAGATGTCCGAGGAAGGCCCACATCGTCATGCTCTGCTCGTTGCCGGCGAAATAGCAGCGTGGACGGGCAGGGATCGGTCGTCAAGCGCGAGAGGTATGTCGGGATGGGCTCAGATGGCGCCAGCCAGTTCGTGCAGTGCACTGATGATCTGGTTCGAACGGTAGGGCTTCGCAATGAAACGCCCGCCGGTCGGCAGGTCGCCGACGCGAATATTGAAGTGGCCGGAAGTTGCTACGATCCGGATTGGCGGCCAGCGGTTGGCGACCGCATGCGCCAGTTTCAGGCCGTTCATCGAGCCGGGCATGTCGATGTCGGTGAAGACGATGCGGATGTCCATCCGGCTTTCCAGCAACCGGATCGCCTCGTCGGCATTCTGCGCTTCGATCACCCGGAAGCCGGCCTCCTCGATCATCTCGGCGGCGTGCATCCGCAGCAAGGCGTCGTCTTCGACCACCAGGACGAGGGAATTTGCGTTGGTTGCATGGGCCATGGATGTGAACCTTGATGGGCGGTTCCATGCGCCAGAAGGCTGAGATGAGCGCGTCTGTTGGCGGCGGTCATGGGGTCGAAATCCATACCCACGGCATTTGCCTGATGGCAGAAATGGCCGGGGCGTACGCATACAAGAAATGGCAAGGCTATTCGTTCCGCCTGAGGCGAGATAAAGCCGGCCGGCAACAGGCTTGACCGCTTACGGTGCTTATTCGGTACGCCGCCCGGCGTCGGTGCGGTCGCGCACCACCTTGAACACGCCATGCGCCGTGGCGACCACGCGATCATCCACGCTGACCTCGGTGCTCATGAAGATCAGGCTCTTGGTGGTGCGCAGCGCCTTCGGCCGCGAGATCATCAGGTCGCCGATCCGCGCGGCATCGACGAAATAGGTGTCCATCTGCACGGTGGCAAGGCTCTCGGCGCCAGACACGGCGCGGGCGGTCATCCCGCAACTTCGGTCTGCCAGCGTCATCAGCACGCCTCCCTGCACCACGCCGCGGCGGTTGCGGTGCTTGTCCTGTCCGAGGATCGCGAATTCGTGAGCCGCTCCCAGCATCCGGTGCCAGAACGGCCCGACCAGATTGATGAAGCCGTCATCGTCCATGATACGCCAGCCGGCAGCTTCCAGCTCGGCGTGTGCCGCGTCGGTCATGCAATGTCCTTGTGTTGAGGGTCAGAAGGCCGTTCGCGGCCGGCGGCCTTCGATCGGATAGGCGGGATCGTTATAGCCCGGCGTCGAGGGATGGCCGCTGGCGACAAGGCTGTCGATCAGCGCTTCGTCCTCGGCGGTAAAGCGATAGTCCAGCGCGCGCAGGTAGTCATCCCATTGCGCTTCCGTGCGCGGGCCGGCGATCACGCCGCTGACGAAGGAGGAGTTCAGCACCCAGGCCACCGCGAACTGCCCGGCGGTGATACCGCGCGCTTCGGCGTGTTGGCGAATCTGCTGCGCGAGCTGCAGCGATTCCGGCCGCCATTCGGTCTGCATCATGCGGGTGTCGTTGCGCCCGGCGCGGCTGTCCTTGTCCGGCGCCGCGTCGGGGCGATACTTGCCGGTCAGTACGCCCCGCGCCAGCGGGCTGTAGGGCACGATGCCCATGCCGTAATAGCCGCAGGCCGGGAAGTGCTCGACCTCTGGCATCCGGTTCATGGCGTTGTAATAGGGCTGGCTGACGATCGGGCGGTCGATGCCGAGCCGGTCGCAGATGTTGCAGATCTCGGCGACGCGCCAGCCGCGGTAATTCGACAGCCCGAAGTAGCGCACCTTGCCCTGGCGGATCAGATCGCCGATCGCGCGCACGGTTTCCTCCAGCGGAGTGCTGTGGTCTTCCTTATGCAGATAATAGATGTCCAGATAGTCGGTGCCGAGTCGCTGCAGGCTTTCCTCGGCGGCCTGCAGCACCCAGCGCCGCGACAGTCCGGCGCGGTTGGGATCCTTGCCCATCGCATTGGCGAGTTTGGTGGCGAGCACCCAGTCCGATCGATTTTTCGCAATCGCGCGGCCCACGACCATTTCGGAGAGACCGCTCGAATAGGCATCGGCGGTATCGATGAAATTGATCCCGGCGTCGCGTGCCTTGTCGATGATGGCAGCCGAAGTCGGCTCGTCCGTGGCGCCGCCGAACATCATGGTGCCCAGGCAGATCGGTGAAATCTTCAGACCGGAACGGCCGAGCGGGCGATAATCCATGGCGCAGTCCTCATACGGGGAGAGAGGGATGGTCGGCAGGCACCGCACTGCGGGCCGGAACCCGTTCATACAAAAGCAGGGGGCAGGTGCCTAGTGCAGCTTCAGTTCCGGTCGTGTAATCAGTCCTGATGAAGCATCCGTTTAATGCCGCCACGCGGCAAATGATCGCCGCTCGCGGCGCGGCATTCGCGCGCGCCGAGAGCGACACGGCATCGGACTTGAAGCACGCGGCGGTGGCCATCGTGCTGGTCGAGACCGCCGGCGGCTCGGAGACAGCGCTGCTGCTGACGCTGCGCGCCTCGGGCCTGCGTGCCCACAGCAATCAGTGGGCGTTGCCCGGCGGCCGCTGCGATCCTGGCGAGACGCCGGTAGAGGCTGCGTTGCGCGAGCTGCATGAAGAGCTCGGGTTGAAGCTCACGCCTGCTGATGTGATCGGCATCCTCGACGACTATCCGACGCGGTCCGGCTATCTGATCACGCCGGTGTTGATGTGGGCGCAGGACAGCGCGCAGCTGAATCCCAATCCCGACGAGGTCGCCTCGGTGCATCGCATCGCGCTGGCGGAGATCGCGCGCGCCGATGCCTTCGACTTCGCCGCGATTCCGCAAAGCCACCGTCGTGTCGTTCGCTACAGCCATTTCGGCCACTACATTCACGCGCCGACCGCCGCGCTGATCTACCAGTTCAGCGAAGTGCTCGCCGGCCGCGATACCCGTGTCGCGGAGCTGGAGCAGCCGATGTTTGCCTGGAAATAGCCCGGCTGTTGCGTAGCCGCGCCGTTTCGGCGACGATCCCGGTAACAACAAAGACGTTTTCGGGAGGGTGATCCGCCATGGGTTCGTGGACGAGATTTCTGTGCGCGGCCGTGGCCGCGCTTGCTGTGCAGGGCGCTGCAGATCGCGCCTGCGCGCAAGCCTATCCGGACCGTCCGGTCACGCTGGTGATCCCGTTTGCCCCGGGCGGCAGCACCTCGATCGTCGGCCGCGTCATCGCGGACAAGATGAGCGAGACGCTTGGCGAGAAAGTCATGGTCGATAATAGGCCCGGCGCGGGCGGCACCGTCGGTACCCGGGCGGTCGCCAAAAGCGTGCCTGACGGCTACACCATCGGCCTCGGCTATACCGGCACGCTGGCGATCGGACCCACGCTGTACAGCAAGGCCGGCTACGATCCGCGCAAGGACTTTGCCCCGATCGGCCTGATCGGCAATTCGCCGAACTCGCTGGTGGTGCATCCGGCGTTTCCGGCAAGGACCGTCGGCGAGTTGATCGCCTATGCCAAGGCCAATCCCGGCAAGGTCAATTTCGGCTCGGCCGGTGCGGGCACTGCCAGCCACATCACCGGCGAATATTTCGGGCGGGCCGCAGGCATCGTGCTGGTGCACATTCCCTACAAGGGAACCGGCCCCGCGTTGGTCGATCTGATCGGTGGTCATATTCCGATGGCCTTTGCGCCGATCCCTGCCACCCACGCCAATGTTTCCGGCGGGCAGCTGCGCGCGCTGGCGGTAACCAGCCTTGCTCGAACCAGCCTGCTGCCGGAGGTGCCGACCATCGCCGAATCCGGCCTGCGGAACTTCGATGCCTCGCTTGTTTACGGGTTGATCGCACCGGCCGGCACGCCGCGGCCGATCATCGATCGCCTCAACAAGGAATTGCGCGCGGCGCTGGCATCGGACGAGGTGAAGAAGCGGCTATTGCAGGACGGCACCGAGCCGACGCCGGGCACGCCGGAAGACTATGCCGCCTTCATCGACAGGGACGAGACCAAGTGGTCGGCCATCGTCAAGGCCAGCGGCGCCAAGGAGGAGTAGGGCAAGGAGGAGTAAGGAACGGTGATCCTCAATTCACCCGCACGGTTTTTTCGCTTTGGCGTGATCGGTGGCCTGGGCTTTTCTCCGTCCGGCTTGGCCGGCGTGGCTGTTTCGGGCGGTGCCCGCGACACCACTTCGTAGCAATTCATCCGGGCGCGGAAGTCCGGAAAGCCGTTGCAATCGGGCGGCTCGGCCGATGCCGCGGACGTTCCGGTGACGAAGGCTGCAACCAGCATTGGAAAGACAATCTTCACCAAGCTGCTCCAAGGTTATTTGAGCGACGGTCGGCCATGTCTGCCGGACATCCCTGGCCAATATGGGGCGCTATTCCCGACATTTCAGAGCGCGGCTGCTTCGCGCCATCAAGGAATTGAACAGGTCGTATGCCGTTTCATCCGCTTCGCTCGTTCCTCGCTTCTGTTCCCTTCGCGCTGCTGCTGATCGCGCCGCAGGTGCATGCGCTCGATTCAACGGCGCTTCCGGCCGGCGTCGCCAATGCCATGGCGCAGGCGGCATCGCCGCAGGCCATCGCAGAATACCGCCGCAAGCTGCAAGAATATCAGGAGGCGCGTGCCGCCTTCGACCAGGAAGCCAGCGGCTACTGGAACGCGGTCTATGAGAAGCGCAAAGGCCGCAACGCCAAGCGGCGCAGCCGCGAGACCATCACCCTCGACGACTACGTGCTGGAACAGGCGCCGCTCTATGACGGGCCGAAGCGTCCGGTCGATCCGCAGCCCGAGGAAGGCACGCCGCGAACCCGCAAGGAAATTCCGGTGGTCGCCGATTTCGTGCGCGCCGCACAGGAGCATTTCCAGTTTTCGCCACAGCGCCCGGCCAATGAACTCGATTTCAAGCGCGCTTATGCCCGTGCCGCGCTGGCGGCGGGATTGACGCGCGAGCAGGCGATACGGGTCTATTCGTTCGAGACCGGCGGCAACGGTGCCTACGATATGCAGTCGGGCCTCAGCGCCTCGCGTCCGG
>JAQGKA010000310.1 GCA_028290355.1 Tardiphaga sp.
GCGGCATGGGCATGGACTGGCCGACCTCGCTGGAACTGATCACCCGTTCGGTCGCTGCGGCGAAGCCGCGCGGCGGTCTGGTGTTCTCCGGCGCCGGTACCGATCACCTCGCGGTGGAAGACGCCAAATCGCTCGACGATGTCATCCACGCCTATGAAGAGCAGTTCGAAGCGATCGAGAAGGCCGGTGGCCGCATCATCCTGATGGCGTCACGCGCGCTGGCCAAACTTGGCAGGAGCGCCGACGACTACGGCCGTGTCTACGACCGCATCCTGTCGCAGTCGGCGCAGCCGGTGATCATTCACTGGCTCGGCGACATGTTCGATCCGGCGCTGGCGAATTACTGGGGCACGCCGAACTTGGACACCGCGATGGATATCGCAGTGGACGTTATCAACCGCAACGCCGCCAAGGTCGACGGTGTCAAGGTTTCGCTGCTCGACGCGCAGCGCGAAATCGATATGCGCCGCCGGCTGGTGCCGGAAGTGAAGATGTATACCGGCGACGACTTCAACTACGCCGAACTAATCGCCGGCGACGAAAAAGGCTTTTCCCACGCGCTGCTCGGCATCTTCGACGCCATCGCACCGGCGGCGTCCTATGCGCTGTCGCGGCTCGCAGCGGGCGACGAGAAGGGCTTCCACGATGTGCTCGGGCCCACGGTGCCGCTGTCGCGGCATATCTTCAAGGCGCCGACCCGCTTCTACAAGACCGGCATCGTGTTCATGGCCTATCTCAATGGCCATCAGGATCATTTCACCATGATCGGCGGCCAGGAGAGCACGCGTTCGACGCTGCATCTGGCGGAACTGTTCCGGCTCGCCGACAAGGCCGGCCTCTTGTCGAATCCGGAGAAGGCGACGCAGCGGATGAAGGCGATCCTCGCCACGCGCGGGATCGATGCCTGAGATGCGTGACTTTTCGAATGACCATCGCTGGCTGTCGCTGAACACGGCGACCGTCCGCAAGCAGGGCGACCTCGCTCAAATCGTCGATGCCTGTGCGAAGCACGGCATTCGCGCCATCGATCCGTGGCGTGACCAGGTCGCAACCATCGGCCTCGATCGTGCGGCCAAGGTGATCAAGGACGCCGGGATTGAACTGACCGGCTACTGCCGCGGCGGCATGTTCACTGCGGACGAGTCGCATCGAAACGAGGCGCGCGACGACAACCGCCGCTGCGTCGATGAAGCCAAGGCACTCGGCGCGCCCTGCATCGTGTTGGTGGTCGGCGGCCTGCCGCAATATTCGCGGCCGGGCAGTGCGCCGTCGAAGAATATCGTCAACGCCCGCGCGCAAGTAGACGATGCCATCGCCGAGATGATGGAATACGCGAAGCAAGCCAACATGCCGCTGGCGATCGAGCCGCTGCATCCGGCCTATGCCGCCGACCGCGCTTGCGTGAATACGACGGAGCAGGCCCTCGACATTTGCGACCGGCTCGATCCGAACCGATTGGGCATGCTCGGCGTCGCGCTGGACGTCTATCACATCTGGTGGGATCCGGAGTTGCTGCCGCAGATCGCCCGCGCCGGCAAGGATCGCCTGATGGCGTTCCACGTCTGCGACTGGCTGGTGCCAACCAAGGACATCCTCAACGACCGCGGCATGATGGGTGATGGCGTCATCGACATCAAATCGGTGCGATCGGCCGTCGAGGCGCAGGGCTTTGCCGGCTATTCCGAAATCGAGATCTTTTCCCAGAACTGGTGGGACAGGCCGATGGACGAAGTGCTGCAAGTTTGCATCGAGCGTCACAAGACCGTGGTGTAGCCGTCTGTAGAAGTCCGGATGCAGCGAAGCGCTCCGCCGTCTTACCCTCCCCTGGAGGGGGAGGGTCGGCGTGCAGCACACGCAGCGTGATGCGCGGCGGGGTGGGGTGAAAGCAGCAAAGACAGCGGATGAACATTCACCCCCACCCCGATGCTTGCTGGCGCTCGCATCGACCCTCCCCCTCCAGAGGAGGGTAAGAAAGAGGCGGCGCGTTGCGCAGCATCCGGGGGCGAGGAACCCGGCGTGCATCCGGTATCCGGGCACTTGGTCGCACTTACTGCGTCGCACCAATTTCTTGACATTTGCCTAGGTGAGTGCTTACTCACGACCATGAGCACTCTGCGGATGACCCATGACCTCCGGCGGGAACTGATCCTGAGCGCGGCGAAGCGTTGCTTCGCGCGTCATGGATTCGCGGGCACCACCACCAAGAGCGTTGCCGCCGCGGCCTCGATTTCGGAAGGGCTGCTGTTCAAGCACTTTCCGACCAAATCGGCGCTGTACGCCGAAATCCTGGCGGCAGAGTGCGAGGCCGATCCCGGCCTGCACAAGCTGCTGGGTCTGCCGCCCTCGACCGAAACGCTGGTGATTCTGATTCGCGGCATGGTCGGGCATTTCATGGACATCCCGGGCGCTCCCGATCAGGAAGAAGCCCAGCGGATGCGGTTGATGATCATCAGCCACCTCAATGACGGCGAGTTTGCCCGGCTGCTGTTCGAGAAAGTCGGCGCGCTGATCGGCCCTGCCTTCGCCGCCTCGCTGGAGCAGGCGATTGCCACGGGCGACGCCATCCGTGTCGGCAAGCAGCCGCTGAACCTGTTCTGGTTTGCGCATCACACGGTCATGATGGCCGCGCTCGCCAGGCTTCCAACGATTCCAACTTTGCCCTATGCCAGCGCTCCAGATCTGCAGCGGCAGCTTTGCGAATTTATCCTCCGCGGAATTGGACTGAACGAAACGGCCATCGCCTCGTATATCGACCGCGAAATTGCACCGGATCTGATGCCGATGACCACGACAGAAAGCGCATGATATGACCCTTACGACCGACGCCCCTACGACTCCGCGCGCGACCGTGGAGAAACCTCGCCCGCGCCCCGTTCGCATGGTCCGCTGGTTCATCATCGTCGGAGTTCTGCTGGCGCTGCTGGTGGGTGGCCTGGTGGGATTCAACGCCTTTCGCAGCCACATGATCGCGCAGTTCTTCGCGACCATGAAGCCGCCGCCGACCGTCGTCACGGCGGCCGAGGCGAAATCCGAAGTGATTCCGAACCTGCTCAGCGCAGTCGGCGATCTCGCCGCCGTGCATCAGGTCAACGTCACCTCGGACGTCAGCGGCCGCATCACCGACATCATGTTCACCGCGGGCTCGACGGTGAAGGCCGGCATGCCGCTGGTGCAGCTGTTCGACGGTCCAGAACAAGGCGATCTCGCCAGCTTCAAGGCACAGGCGACGGTGGCGCAGTTGAACCTCGACCGCGCCAAGCAACTAGCGGCGCGCCAGTTCGGCCCGCAGGCGACGGTGGACACCGCGCAGGCGGCTTACGACCAGGCACAAGCGGGCATCGCCAGGACCGAAGCAGTGATTTCGCAGAAGCTGGTCCGCGCACCCTTTGACGGTGATCTCGGCACTCGTCGCGTCGAGGTCGGCCTGTATCTCACCGCCGGCACCCAGATCGTGTCACTGACCGATCTGTCCGCCCTGTATGCGAACTTCACCGTGACCGAGAAGGACTCGGGCAGGCTCCAGGTCGGCCAGATCGTGCGCATCGCTGTGGACGCCTATCCAGGCCGCAAGTTCGAAGGCAAGCTCACCACGATCGAACCGCAGATCAGCACCGATACCCGCAACATCCGGGTGCAGGCGACGATCCAGAATCCGGAACGTATCCTGAAGCCTGGCATGTTCGCGACCACGACGGTGGTGCTGCCGGACAAGCCGGCGGTGATCACGGTGCCGGAGACCGCGGTGGACTACACCCTGTATGGAGATTCGGTTTACCTGATCACCGAAAAGAAGGGCGACGACGGCAAGACCAGCCTTAACGCGGTGCGCACCTTCGTGCGGACCGGCGACCGGCTCGACGGTCGTGCCGTAATCCTGAGCGGCGTCAAGGCCGGCGATCGTGTCGTGGCGGTCGGGCAGCTCAAGCTGCAGTCGGGAGCGGCTGTCGCGATCTCGACCGATCCTGCGCCGCAGATTCCGGCGAAGCCGCCGCTGAACTAAATAGCGAGGCGGGCCGCGGATCGCGCGGCCCGCCTCACATCAATTTTTCGCATCGACGCGCGGCCGATCGAGGTCTGCGCGAGATGCCGGTGACGGAGCGCCAGCGATGGTTTTTACGGATATCTTCATCAAGCGCCCGGTGCTGGCGCTGGTCGTCAGCCTGCTGATCCTGCTGATCGGCTTCAAGGCCGCCACCAGCCTGCCGATCCGGCAGTATCCGAAACTGTCGAACACGGTGATCACCGTGACGACGGCCTATCCCGGCGCCTCGCCCGACCTGATGCAGGGCTTCATCACCACGCCGATCGAGCAGGCCGTCGCCGCCGCCGAAGGCGTTGACTACATGACCTCGGCCTCGACCCAGGGACAGAGCCTGATTTCGGTCTACATCAAGCTCAACAGCGACCCGAATGCCGCGCTGACGGAAGTGCTGTCGAAGGTCAACTCGGTCAAGTATCTGATCCCGAAGGAGGCCAACGATCCGGTGATCGTGAAATCGACCGGTTCGACCACCGCCGTGATGTATCTCGGCTTCTCCAGCGACGAGCTTTCGGGCTCCGCGATCTCCGATTATCTGACGCGCGCGGTGCAGCCGGTGCTGTCCACTGTCGATGGCGTGGCCTCTGCGGATATTCTCGGCGGCCAGACCTTTGCGATGCGGCTGTGGCTCGACCCGGTGCGGATGCAGGGACGAGGCGTGTCGCCGGACGATGTCGCCGCTGCGATCCGCGCCAATAACTTCCAGGCGGCAGCCGGCCAGACCAAGGGCTACTTCATCGTCTCCAACGTCACCGCCAATACCGATCTGCAGAACGTCGAACAGTTCAAGCGGATGACCGTCAAGGCCAAGGACGGCGGCTTCGTGCGGATGGAAGACATCGCCACCGTCGAACTCGCCGCGCAGAGTACCGACGCCAGCGTCGCCTTCAGCGGCGAACGTGCCATCTTCATCGGCGTGCAGTCGACGCCGCAGGGCAATCCGCTCAACATCGTCAAGGGCGTACGCGCGCTGTTCCCCGAACTGGAACGCAACCTGCCGCCGTCATTGAAGATGAAGGTGGCTTACGACTCCACCAAGTTCATCACGTCGTCGATCGACGAGGTCGAGAGCACGCTGATCGAAGCCGTTGGCATCGTGATCGTGGTGATCTTCCTGTTTCTGGCCTCGTTCCGCTCGGTGATTATTCCGGTCGTCACTATCCCGCTGTCGCTGGTCGGCGTCTGCAGCCTGATGCTGGTGATGGGCTTCAGCATCAATCTGCTGACGCTGCTGGCG
Source organism: Tardiphaga sp. (assembly GCA_028290355.1). GTDB lineage: Bacteria > Pseudomonadota > Alphaproteobacteria > Rhizobiales > Xanthobacteraceae > Tardiphaga. Next base: position 5,277 of record JAQGKA010000310.1, read on the forward strand.
ATGGTGCTGGCGATCGGACTGGTGGTCGACGACGCCATCGTGGTGGTGGAGAACATCCATCGCCATCTGGAGGAGGGCAAGTCGCCAGTCCAGGCTTCGCTCGAGGGCGCGCGCGAAATCGTGGGCCCCGTGATCTCCATGACCATCACGCTGGCGGCGGTGTACGCGCCGATCGGCTTCCTCGGCGGCCTCACCGGCGCGCTGTTCCGCGAGTTCGCGTTCACGCTCGCGGGCTCGGTGATCGTCTCCGGCGTCATCGCGCTGACGCTGTCGCCGATGATGTGCTCGGTGCTGCTGAAGCAGGAAGAACCGGGCTGGTTCGCCAAGAAGGTCGACAAGGTGTTCGGCGCCACCACCCGTTGGTACGGCCGTCAGCTCGATCGGTCGCTGGACTATCGTCCGATTACCGCCATGTTCGCGGTGGTGATCCTCGGCCTCGTCGTGTTCATGTATCAGCACACGTCGAAGGAGCTCGCGCCCGAGGAAGATCAGGGCATCCTGTTCGCTGTGACCAAGGCTCCGAAATACGCCAACATCGACTACGCCGATTTCTACGGTGAGAAGATGGATGAGGTGTTCAAGAAATTTCCGGAAACCGACC
>JAQGKA010000330.1 GCA_028290355.1 Tardiphaga sp.
CGGTCGTTTGCGGACATTGCAGCCTGGAAAGAGACCATGACTCCTCTCGATTACGAGTATCTGCAGAAGATCCTGAAAGAGCGCTCTGGCCTGATGCTGTCGGCGGACAAGAAATATCTGCTTGAAAGCAGGTTGCTGCCGCTGGCACGCAAGGTCGGCGTGCCGGGGATTACCGACCTCGTGCAGAAGATGAAGGCCGGCGCGGAGCCGATCATCCGCGACGTGGTCGAAGCGATGACCACCAACGAGACGTTCTTCTTTCGCGACAAGACGCCGTTCGATCATTTCAAGGACACAGTGATCCCCGAGCTGATCCGCGCCCGCGCGGGGCGTCGCAGCCTGCGCATCTGGTGCGCGGCGGCGTCCACCGGGCAGGAGCCTTACTCGCTGGCGATGATCCTGAAGGACATGGCCTCGGCGCTCGCCGGCTGGCGCATTGAAATCATCGCCACCGATCTGTCGCCCGAGGTGCTGGAGAAATCGAAAGCGGGTCTCTATACCCAGTTCGAGGTGCAGCGCGGCCTGCCGATCCAGTCGCTGGTCAAACACTTCACGCAGGTCGGCACCATGTGGCAGCTGAACGCGGACACCCGCGCGCTGGTGCAGTTTCGCCAGTTCAACCTGCTGCAGGATTACAGCCATCTCGGAAAATTCGACGTCATCTTCTGCCGCAACGTGCTGATCTATTTCGACCAGCCGACCAAGAGCGACATCTTCGGTCGTCTCGCGAAAGTCAGCGAGCCCGATGGTTATCTGTTCCTCGGCGCGGCGGAGACGGTGATAGGTCTCACCGACAAGTATCGGGTCTGCCCGAACCGCCGCGGCGTGTATCTGCCGACCGATGCGCGCATGGCGCCGTCCATCGTGCCGGGCATGGGCGCCGCGATGAGGCCGATGTCGGCCAGCGGCGGAAAATAGGGACATGTGATGGCAACGGAAACCACAGGGCCGGGACGCGTCACCTTCGGACGCGGTTACAATGTCTGGATCATGGCGATTGACGGCACCTGGCGCCGCAGTTGTCTGTTGAAAGCGGTCTCTTCCAATGATGCCGAGCTCACCCTGGAAGGATCGATCGAGGGCCTCAACCTGAAAGAGTTCTTTCTGCTGCTTTCCTCGACAGGTCTTGCCTATCGTCGCTGCGAGCTGGTGAAGGTCAACGGCGCAGAGATCGACATTCGTTTCCTGAGCACCAAGGGCGGCAAGGCGAAGAAGCCGGCGAAGTCGGATGGCATGGTGGAAGCCTGAGCGCAGGCCGCCGACAGATGTTCTTCCGGTGGCAAAGCGTACGGCGCATTCGCCGCCGGGTGCCGAAAAGTATCTCAACCGACGTAAAACGCATCCGGGTTGTCGTTGACGAATTCGCGCCGGGTCCTGCTCTCGGTGAGGCACTCGTTGACCACCGCGATCAGCGCCGCCGGCGTGAACGGCTTGCGCAGGCAGCGCGTGGCGCCAAGTTCGATCGCCATCCGCAGGAAATCCGGCGCCGGTGAGCTGTGCTGGGCGAAGGCGTCGCCGGAAGTCGCGATCAGCGGGACCAACGGCGCGCGCTGGTGAAACACCCGGATCGATTCGAAGCCGCGCATGTGCGGCATGAAGATATCGAGGATCATCGCATCGAAGCGCGCGCCCTCCAGCGCGTGCAGGCCAGCGACGCCGCCATCGGCCAGCACCGCCTCGAAACCCTGGCGGCCTAGCGAAAGCTTGATAGACGTCGATACCAGCGGATCGTCATCGACTACCAGGATACGTCTCACAATGGCGCCCCCCGCGCTGGAGTGAAATTACGTTTCGGGCTTCAACACCCTGCTACCAACGCGCCTCAACGGAATCACAGCTATCGTTCACTTTCGAACGGGCACCCGAAACTGTCTGTACTGAATCGGGCATGTGCAAATGCCACTGCAATTTTTGCTTGCCAATTCGTTAATATGCAACCTCAGATGATACCGGCGTGCTGCAGCATGCTGGTCACCAGCGACCGCTGTTGTGCGACAGCCGCGGTCATATCCAAATGCTCGATCTCGCGCGTCTGCGCAAGGCCGCCTGCGAATGCTACGGCACCGTCGAGGCGCACCACGACAGGCTGCTGGTGAAGCCGTGGGGCCCGTCCGCAGCAACTTCGCTGTTGCCGCCCTGCGTCGCGCGTGAGCATGGTGCGGCATGAGCATTTATTTTGAAGAGCTGGACTATCGCCCGACGCCGATGGGCGTGCTGACGCTGCGGCGGCGGCGCAAGCCGGGGACGGAGATCGACGTCTACGAGATCAAGCTCGGCGATGAATTCCTGATGTCTAGCGCCTTTACCGCCGCGGAAATCGCGCTGGCGGACATCGGACTCGCTTCATTCCTGCAAGACAATCTCGACGTGGTCGTCGGTGGCCTCGGCCTTGGTTACACCGCACAGGCGGCGCTGAAAAATCCGCGGGTCGGCTCATTGATCGTGATCGACGCACTGCCCGAAGTCATCGAATGGCACGAAGCCGGTTTGATTCCGGTAGGCAAGGAATTGTCGGCGGATTCTCGCTGCCGGCTGGTGCATGGCGACTTCTTCACGATGGCGACGTCGGTCGGCGGCAGCCTCGATCCCACCGCGCCTGGCCGTCGCTTCGATGCCGTGCTGGTGGATATCGATCACGCCCCGGACAACCTGTTGCATCCAAGCCACGCGGTTCTCTACACAGCGGACGGCCTGCGACGGTTGTCAGAGCACCTCAAGCCCGCCGGCGTCTTCGCGCTGTGGTCGAACGATCCGCCGGACCCAGCCTTTGAGGCGCTGCTGGCCAGCGTGTTCGGCGCCGTGCAGGCGCATGTGGTGAAATTCGAAAACCTGAGTGGCGACGAAGAGGTCACCAACACGGTGTATGTGGGAACGAAGAAGGCCGCGCTTTAGTTCGCGTGTTTGTTCTCTATTCCGCCGCCTGTTTCGCCGGCTCTTGGGTGCCTGATCGCTGTTCGCCGTCCGCATTCCTGTTGCGGCCCCAGCCCGAGATCGCGTTCGAGAGCTTGTCGAGATAGACATAGATCACCGGTGTGGTGAACAGCGTCAGCATCTGGCTGACGATCAGGCCGCCGACCATGGCGTAGCCGAGCGGCTGGCGGATTTCCGAGCCGGTGCCGGTGCCAAGCATCAGGGGCACGCCGCCAAGCAGCGCGGCCATCGTCGTCATCATGATCGGCCGGAAGCGCAGGATCGCGGCCTTGCGGATCGCTTCTTCCGGCGACAGGTGCTCGTCGCGCTCCGCTGAGATCGCAAAGTCGACCAGCATGATGCCATTCTTCTTGACGATGCCGATCAGCAGGATGATGCCGATCAGCGCGATCAGGCTGAAGTCGAAGCCGAACGCCATCAGGATCGCCAGCGCGCCGACGCCGGCGGAGGGCAGGGTGGACAAAATCGTCAGCGGGTGGATGTAGCTCTCATAGAGAATGCCGAGGATCAGATAGACCACCACCAGCGCGGCCATGATCAGCAGCGGCACGGTGCCGAGCGATTGCTGGAACGCCTGTGCGGTGCCCTGGAAAGTGCCGTTCAGTGTCGAGGGCGCGCTGAGTTGCTGCATCGCGTTCTGCACGGCCTCGGTGGCCTGTCCGAGCGCGACGCCTTGCGCCAGGTTGAAGCTAATGGTGATGGCCGGGAACTGGCCCTGATGGCTGATCGACAGCGGCCGTACCGGCACCGTGGTCCACTTGGCGAAAGCGGACAGCGGCACCTGATCGCCCGTGGTCGGCGACTTGATGTAGATCTTGTCGAGCGTATCGAGCTTGCCCTGTAGCTCCGGCAGGATTTCCAGGATGACGTGGTAGCTGTTGAGCTGGGTGAAGTACTGCGCCACCTGGCGCTGGCCGAACGCATCATACAGCGTGTCGTCGATCAGCTGGGGCTGGATGCCGAACCGCGAGGCGTTGTCGCGATCGATGGTCAGGGTCAGCGTGGTGCCCTTGGTCTGCTGGTCGGTGGCCACGTCGCGCAGTTCCGGCAGCGTCTGCATCTTGGCGAGAATCTTCGGCGCCCACTCGTTCAGCTCGTTGAGATTGGCGTCCTGCAGCGTGTATTCGAACTGCGTCCGCGTCGCGCGGCCACCCAGTCGAATGTCCTGCGCCGCCTGCATGAACAGCCGCGCGCCTTGGACTTTCTCCAGCTTCGGCCGCAGTCGGGCGATGATCTGCATCGCATTGGCGTTGCGTTCGTTGCGCGGCTTCAGCGTGATGAACATGCGGCCCGTGTTCAGCGCGCCGCCGCTGCCGCCGATCGACATCGCGACGCTGGCGACATCGGGATCGCTCTGGACGATCTTGCCGAGTTCTTCCTGATGGGCCTTCATGTCCGCAAAGGAAATGTCTTGCGCAGCTTCGGAGGAGGCGGAGATCAGCCCAGTGTCCTGCTGCGGGAAGAAACCTTTCGGGATGATCACGAATAGATAGACCGACAGGGCGAGCGTGGCGAAAAACACGAACAGTGTCGTCAGCCGCCAGCGCAGCACCAGATCGAGGCCGCGCTCATAGGCGCGCAGCATGGCGTCGAAGGCGTTTTCGCTCATCTGATACAGTCGGCCATGCTTGGCGTGCTTCTCCTCGCGCAGGAATCGCGACGCCATCATCGGGGTTAGCGTCAGCGACACCACTAATGATACGAAGATCGCCATGGTCAGCGTTACCGCGAATTCGCGGAACAGGCGGCCGATGATGCCGCCCATCATCAGCAGCGGAATCAACACCGCGACCAGCGAGATGCTGATCGAGACGATGGTGAAGCCTATCTCGCCGGCGCCCTTGAACGCCGCCTCCATCGGCGTGTCGCCTTCCTCGATGTAGCGGGTGATGTTTTCCAGCATGACGATGGCATCATCGACCACGAAGCCGACCGAGATCGTCAGCGCCATCAAGGAGAGGTTGTCGAGCGTGTAGCCGAACACCCACATCAGCGCGCAGGCGCCGAGCAGCGCCAGTGGCACGGTGATGCTGGGGATGATGGTGGCCCAGACGCTGCGCAAAAACACGAAGATCACCATCACCACCAGCGCGATGGTCAGCAGCAGCGTGTACTGCACGTCCTCCACCGCCGCCCGGATGGTTTGCGTGCGGTCGCTGAGTACGTCGATCTTGACCGTGGGCGGAATGGCCGCCACCAGCCGCGGCAACGCCGCCTTGATCTTGTCGACGGTCTCGATGACGTTGGCGCCGGGCTGCTTGAAGATCACCAGGAACACGCCGCGCTTGCCATTGGCCCAGGCCGCCTGCTTGGCGTCTTCGGGGCCGGTCACGGCCTGGCCGATATCGCGGATGCGCAGCGGGCCGCCGTTGCGATAGGCGATGATGACGTCATTCCAGTCCTTCGACTGCGGCAACTGGTCGTTGGCGTAGATAGTGTAGCTGCGGGTCGCGCCGTCGATATTGCCCTTCGGGGCGTCTACCGTGGTGATCGCGATCTGGGCGCGGACGTCTTCCAGTGCCAGGTTCTTCGCCACCAGCTTGGCGGGATCGATCTGGATCCGCACCGCGGGCTTCTGCTGGCCGCCAATGGAGACCTGCGCCACGCCGGAGATCTGGCTGATCTGCTGCGCGAGCTGCGCATCGACGGAGTCGCTGACCTCGGTAATCGGCAGGGTATCCGATGTTGCCGACAGCAGCATGATTGGCGAGTCCGCGGGATTGACCTTGCGATAGGTCGGCGGGCTCGGCAGGTTCTTCGGCAATTGCCCGCCGGCCGCGTTGATCGCGGCCTGCACGTCGTTGGCGGCGCCGTCGATCGCACGGTTGAGGTCGAACTGGATCGTCACTGCGGCAGTGCCGAGCGAACTCGTCGAGGTCATCTGGGCGACGCCGGGGATCTGCGCCAGCTGCCGCTCCAGCGGCTGCGCCACCGACGACGCCATCGTCTCCGGGCTGGCGCCGGGCAGGGTGGCGGCGACCTGGATGGTGGGGAAATCGACCTGCGGCAGCGGTGCCACCGGGAGCAGGGGATAGGCGACGAGGCCGACGAACAAAATCACCGCCATCAGCATCGAGGTCGCGATCGGGTAGCGGATGAAGGGCGACGAGATGCTGTCCTTCATCTCATTGCGCCTTTGCCGGTGACGCGTCGGACGTGGCGATTGAGTTTGCCACCACCGATCCCGGCTGCACCTTGTATTGGCCGGCGACGATGACGCGCTGTCCGGGGGTAAGCCCGTCCTCGACCACGGTACGGCCATCAATCGAGCGGCCGACCTTGATCTTTTGCATCTGAGCCTTGTTGTCCTGCCCGACCGTGAAGGCATAGAGCCCGTCGGTGCTATGCTGGACCGCATCGTCAGGGATCACCACCGCGTCCTTCATTGTCGTCACGAGCAGTCGCGTGGAGACCGACAGGCCCGGCCAGAGCACGTGGTCCTTGTTGTCGAACACCGCCTTAAGACGGATGGTGCCGCTGGTGGTATCGACCGTGTTGTTGACGACCGACAGCATTCCTTCCGATAGCGTCCGTTTGCCGTCGGTGGTCAGCGCGATCACCTTCAGCGGCTGCTTGGCCTGCGCTTCGTTGATGTCCACCAACTGCTGTTCCGGCGCGGTGAAGATCACGGCGATCGGTTCGATCTGCGCGATGGTGACGATCCCGGTTTGCGTCGAGGCGTTGACGATGTTGCCCTGATCGACCTGGCGTAAGCCGGCGACGCCGGAGATCGGCGCCTTGATGGTGGTGTAATCGAGCTGGGTCTGGGCGTTGGAGATCGCGGCGTCGTCGGCGGCGATCTGGGCGGTGACCTGCAGCACGGTGGAACGCTGGGTGTCGGTCTGCTGCCGCGTTGCAAATTCGCCGAGCTTGGTGAAGCGCTGCAAATCCAGATTGGCGTTGGCGAGGTTGGCCTCATCCTGGGCCTTCTTGGCCTTGGCCTGGTCGAGCGCCGCCTGGAATGGGCGGGGGTCGATGTGCGCGAGCAGGTCGCCTTCCTTGACCAACTGGCCTTCCTTGAAGGCGATCTTGTCGATCTGGCCGTCCACCCGGGTGCGCACTACCACGGTATTGAAACCCTGAACCGTGCCCAGCCCGGCGAGGTAAATCGGAAAGTCGGCCTTTTCTACCGAAGCGATCTTGACCGGGATGGCTGGCGGACCCGAGCGCGCCTTTTGCTCGGCGCTGGCCTGTTCGGTCTTGCCGGCGGTGCCATACTGGCGCCAGGCAGCATACCCCCCAGCCAGAACCAGCGCTGCGATGACCGGGACAATCCAGCGGGAGCGTTTGGTAATGGCCATTTGGATTCCGATCAGATGGTTCAGCGAACCGTCATTCACAGTGAAGGCACGTTCAGCCCGAGCCTCAGTCCGAGCCTTGGACTCGGACAGCTCCATTGCAGTTAAATAGCCAGTTCAATGCTGTAAACACACTAATGATTGAAACAGCCACACATTGCCAAATCTTCATGTTTGGCAGGCCTGTACGATGTTCCGCCGAACTCGCAACGCGGCTGAAAATTTGACTGGAAACCGCGCTTGGCGGAGCTATTTAAAACAACGTTGCGGTGACAGCGGACGCTGCCATGATCAGACCCACCTCGAGGTCTTCGAAGGATGAGGCCGCGTCGCATTGGCCGCATCGCCGTAGTTGTAACTCCGGCGCGCCTCGGTCATAGCACCGGCGACGCCCGCATCGTCGCGTGGCAAATCAAAACCGGAGTCGATGATGGACGAGTTGAACGGACGAATGATCGCCTGCCAGATTTTGATCACCGGACTGATCGCGCGCGTCGCCAACGAGTCATCCGATCCGCTGCGGTTTCTCTCCGACTATCGCGACGAGATCAAAGCGGTGGTACGCGGAATCAATATCGCGGGGATGGAGAACACCGACCGTGTCAGGCAGACGGCGTTGCAGACCGTCGATGAAATGTTCTCGCTGATGAAGCCGCCGAGCGTCGATTGAGGCGCTGAAAAGGGCTCGGTGAAATGTCGAGCCTGTTTAGAACGATTTGAAACAGCTGCCTCGTAACCGTTATCGAGGCCCGCTTTCAGCATTCAGTTTAGAACGATTATTATCTGGATGTATTCAAACGTATCTGCGCCGCATTTTCGCCAGAACGCATTGACCGTTAATTTTCCCATCGATACTCCCAGCCCTGAGACAAATTATCGCAGTGACCGCGTTACTGCGTCACTTTTGCGGGGCGAGTTGATGAGCACGGCCAAGACACCACGATCGTTGCGTTCGGTTACGACGATTTCGACCCACGAAGAGTCGGACAATCATTCCGGCCGCAAGGTCTCGGCCGTCGCCGGCCTTATCGCCGTCGCCTCCTTCAGCGGCGCGGAAGCGCAACAATCCAACCTCCCGCCGGTCACGATCGATGCCCCGGTCGCCCGGCCACGTCCGGCCGCGTCGAAGCCGACGCCGGACCAGACCCGCGCGCGCACTGCTCTTCGCCGCGCGGCGCGTCGGACCCAGCCGGCGCAGGTCGCGCCGGTGCCGTTTCCCAATGCCGGCGGTCTCGCGGCCGATCCTTATGCCGACCCGGCGGCGCCTTACAAGGGTGACCGGCTGGCCGGCAGCAAGTTCACCGAGAAGCTGCTCGACACGCCGCGCAGTGTCACGGTGTTGACCAAGGACGTTATCGAGGACAAGAACGCCACCTCGCTGCGCGATCTCGCGCGCTCCACCGCCGGCGTGACGCTGGGCACCGGCGAGGGCGGCAACGCGTTCGGCGACCGCTTCTTCATTCTCGGCTTCGACGCCCGCAACGATGTGTTCGTGGACGGTGTGCGCGATCCCGCCGTCAGCATCCGCGAAAACTTCTACACCGAGCAGGTCGAAATCCTGCGCGGGCCGGCCTCGTCCTTTGCCGGGCGCGGCACCGCCGGCGGCGCCATCAACATTGTCACCAAGCAGGCCGGCGACAAGAACTTCTACAACG
>JAQGKA010000331.1 GCA_028290355.1 Tardiphaga sp.
TCGCGGACCAGGTTGTCGAAGAACGCCTGCATCTGGTGCTGCGAGGCGCGCTCGGAGCGCTCCGGCATCGCGAAGGGCAATCCGTTCTGCGTCGCCAGCTTGAACCACTCGTAGCCGATCAGCAGCACCGCCTGGGCGAGGTTCAGCGAGGCGAAGCCGGGGTTGACCGGAAAGGTGATGATACGATCGGCCAGCGCCACCTCTTCGTTGAGCAGGCCGTAGCGTTCGCGACCAAACAGGATGGCGACGGTGCCGCCGGTGGCGACCTGCCTGGAAATTTCCTGCGCGGCGGCTTCCGGCGCGACCACCGGCTTGGCCTGATCGTGGGCACGGGCGGTGGTGGCGAACAGCAGCGTGCAGTCGGCCACTGCCTGCTCCACCGTGTCGAACAGCTCGACCTTGTCGAGGATGTGATCGGCGCCGGAGGCGGCGCGGCGGGCATGGACATTGGGCCAGCCATCGCGCGGATTGACGATGCGCAGCCGCGTCAGCCCGAAATTGCCCATGGCGCGCGCCGCCATGCCGATGTTCTCGCCGAGCTGCGGCTCGACCAGCACGACGACGGGGCCGTCGAACTCGCTGAGGGCCTTGGTGTGGTCGGTGCCTGAACCGGACATCTCACTTCACTTTCTGATTCAACGTCTCAAGATCCTGAATCATCCTTTGAAGGTTTTGATTCAACGCCTCATCCCCGCCGCTGCCTGTTCCTCCATCCCGGCCATTTTATCAAGCAAAATGATGGGGTTGGTGCGGTTCTCCGAGATTTCCCCGGAAATGGTTTGGCAACGTCGGACGGGTTGTTGCTTTCGCTTGGCTTTCGATTATCAGCCCAAACCACAATGAAAACGAACCCGAAGGGCGCGACCGGCACGGGATAGGGAGGCACTTCAATGCGCGCACGCTGGACATTGGCAATCGCAGGCGTCGTTCTGATGCTGGCCGGCGGGTTGCTGGCGCATCTGACGCAGACTGCGGGCGGCATCAAGATTCAGGATATCCGCTTCAAGGGCGCCAAGGGCAACACCATGAGCGCCCTGCTCTACATCCCCGCCAACGCCACCGCGCAGACCCCCGCCCCCGGCATCCTCGCCGTGCACGGCTACATCAATTCCCGCGAAACCCAGGACGGCTTCGCGATCGAATTCGCCCGCCGCGGCTATGTGGTGCTGGCGATGGACCAGACCGGCCACGGCTACAGCGACCCGCCGGCGTTTGCGAATGGTTTTGGCGGACCGGACGGCCTCGCGCATCTGCGCAGCCTCGACATGGTCGACAAGAACAACATCGGCCTCGAGGGCCATTCGATGGGCGGCTGGACCATCCTGTCCGCCGCCACTGCGATGCCCAACGACTACAAGGCCATGGTGCTGGAAGGCTCGTCCACCGGCAAACCGTTTGCCGCCGACGGCACGCCGAGCTGGCCGCGCAACCTCGCGCTGGTGTTCGCCAAGTATGAGGAATTCTCGACGCTGATGTGGGGCGTGCCGAAGGCCCGCGACGTGGTCACCAGCCCGAAGCTGTGGGCGCTGTTCGGCGTCACCGCGGCGGTCGAACCCGGCAAAGTCTATGGCGACATCGCCCAGGGCACCGCGCGGGTGCTCTACACCCCCGCGATGACCCATCCAGCCGAGCACATCTCCCACGAGGCGATCGGCTATGCGCCGGACTGGTTCGGCAAGACCCTGCAGGGCGGCACACCGCTGCCGGCCTCTGACCAAATCTGGTTTCGCAAGGAGATCGGCACCGGCATCGCCTTGCTCGGCTTCGTCGCGTTCCTGATCGGCATGTTCGACGGGCTGCTCGAAGCCAGGATGTTTTCCCGGCTGATCCTGCCCGAGCCGGTGGACGGCACACTGCCGGCCGAAACACCCGTTGACCGCGGCCGCTGGCTCGGCGCCCTCATCCTGTCGGCGCTGATCCCGGCGATCACCTATTATCCGGCGTTCTCGCTGGCTGGGAATTACCTGAAGCCACAGCCCTGGCTGCCGCAAGGCATCACGAACCAGATCGTGGTCTGGGCGGTAATCAACGCGGTGATCGCGCTGGCGCTGATGCCGTTCGCGCCGAAGCGCGCCCGCCGCCGCGGCATCGTCGGCCTGTCGATCGCCATCGCCGTGGCCACCATTGCCGCCGGCTATCTCGCGCTGTGGCTGGCCGACGTGATCTTCAAGATCGACTTCCGGTTCTGGATCGTGGCGCTGAAGCTCCTGAGCGGCAAGCAGGCACTGATGGCCCTGATCTACCTCGCCCCGCTCACCGCCTTCTTCGTCATCGCACTGCACGTGATGCACCGGAATTTCAGCACGCTGGCAGCCAGCCGGGTGGCGGTCTACCTGACCAATATCTGTGCGCTGGCGGGGGGCTTCGTCGTGCTGCTCGGCCTGCAATATGGCGCGCTGTGGATCAACGGCCAGTTGATCGATCCGGCGCCCGCCGTGATCACCTCGATTCCGCTGAACACCATCGTGGCGATCCAGTTCGTGCCGCTGCTGGCGATCGCGGCCGTGATCGCCACCTTCACCTGGCGACGGACCGGATCGAGCCTGCCCGGAGCGCTGATCTGCGCCCTGCTGGTGACCTGGTACGTGGTGGCGGGGACGGCAACGCAGGCTGCGTTTTGAGCTAAAAAATGGGCTGAAACTGCATAACGCCTTGGCTTTCGCCGGGGCATTCGCGGTGCTATAGCCCCCCTACCACCACCCATACCCTCTCCACAAAGGCCCGATTCCCATGGCAAAAATCAAGGTGACCAACCCCGTCGTCGATCTCGACGGCGACGAGATGACCCGGATCATCTGGCAGTACATCAAGGACAAGCTGATCAACCCGTTCCTTGACATCAACCTGATGTATTACGACCTCGGGATGGAAGCCCGCGACAAGACCGACGATCAGATCACGATCGATGCGGCCAATGCCATCAAGAAGTACGGCGTCGGCGTGAAGTGCGCCACCATCACTCCCGACGAAGGCCGCGTGAAGGAATTCGGCCTCAAGCAGATGTGGAAGTCGCCGAACGGCACCATCCGCAATATCCTCGGCGGCGTCGTGTTCCGCGAACCGATCATCTGCAAGAACGTGCCCCGCCTGGTGCCCGGCTGGACCAAGCCGATCATTATCGGCCGCCACGCTTTCGGCGATCAGTACCGCGCCACCGATTTCCGGTTCCCCGGCAAGGGCACGCTGACCATGAAGTTCGTCGGCGACGACGGCGAAGTGATCGAGCGCGAAGTGTTCAAGTCGCCCGGCTCCGGCGTCGCGCTGGCGATGTACAACCTCGACGATTCGATCCGCGATTTCGCCCGCGCCTCGCTGAACTACGGCCTGTCGCGCGGCGTGCCGGTGTATCTCTCGACCAAGAACACCATCCTCAAGGTCTATGACGGCCGCTTCAAGGACATCTTCGAAGAGATCTTCGAAGCTGAATTCAAAGCCAAGTTCGAAGCCGCAAAAATCACCTACGAGCATCGCCTGATCGACGACATGGTCGCTGCCGCGATGAAGTGGTCCGGCGGCTACGTCTGGGCCTGCAAGAACTACGACGGCGACGTGCAGTCCGACACCGTGGCACAGGGCTATGGCTCGCTCGGCCTCATGACCTCGGTGCTGCTGACGCCGGACGGTTCGGTGGTGGAAGCCGAAGCCGCGCACGGCACCGTGACGCGCCACTACCGCGAGCACCAGAAGGGCAAGGAGACCTCGACCAACTCGATCGCGTCGATCTTCGCCTGGACCCAGGGCCTCGCGCACCGCGCCAAGCTCGACGACAATGCCGAACTGGCGAAGTTCTCCAAGACGCTAGAGAAGGTCTGTGTCGACACCGTCGAAGCCGGCTACATGACCAAGGATCTCGCACTTCTCGTCGGTCCCGACCAGAAGTGGCTCACCACCGAAGGCTATCTCGATAAGGTGGACGAGAACCTCCAGAAGGCCATGTCGTAAGGGTGCGCTTGGCTTTTGCGCCCTGAGGGCGTTGCGCGTGCTCACGTGCTACCGCACGCTCCGCGCGACGCTCCTGCTCAGGTCACAAAATCCTGCGCGCGAGCAAGCTGAAAGAAAAAGGCCGGACGCAAGTCCGGCCTTTTTCTTTTCTACGACGCCGTGCGTCCGC
>JAQGKA010000342.1 GCA_028290355.1 Tardiphaga sp.
GCCGCGCCGGGATGGACTACCTCGACCAGGTCAGCATTGTCAGGCACGATTCCTGGGGGCACTTCGAACAGTGGCGGCTGGAAAACGGCCATCGCCTGATCCTGTTCTCAACCAAGGGGGCCTCCCCTTATCTCGATCACAGCTTCACGACGAACGACATCCTGCTGTTCGGCCGCGAATCCGCAGGCGTACCCGACGAGGTCGCAGCCCGCGCAGACGCACGGCTGCTGATTCCGATTCGGCCCGATTTGCGTTCGCTCAATGTCGCGATGGCCGCAGCGATGGCGCTCGGCGAAGCGCTGCGGCAGACGCGCGGCGGCGGCGTATGACGCTGCCGCGTTCGATCAGGCGGCCGTCTGTCGGCCCAGCGTCGCAGATTGGTCCAGCAGCGATTGATAGCATTCGCAGGAATGCGCCTCGAGGGCGGCCCGGTCGAGGATCTGGATTACGCCGCGCGAGAATGAGATCACCCCCTCGCTTTGCAATTTGCCGGCAACCTCGGTAACCGAGGTGCGCCGCACCCCCAGCATTTCCGACAACAGTTCCTGCGTCAGTGGCACCGTTTTGCTTTCGGCGCGGTCAGCCGATTGCAGCAGCCAGCGGCAAAACCGTGCGTCGACCTGGTGCAAGGCATTGCAGGCCGCGGTGATCCGGGCCTGGCTGAGCAGCACCTCGTTATAGCGAACGCATGCCAGCTCGAGAACCTTGCTGTCCGCGACGGCATGGCGGAAGCGGGCTGCGGTGATCCGGGTGGCGGTCATCGACAGCTGCACGACGGCGCGCACCATCGACATGTAAAGCCCAAGGCCCGCCATGGCGCCGACCGCGCCTTCGCGGCCGATGGTAGCGGTCTCGATCGCCTTGCCGTTTTTCATCACCGCCAGCAGCGACACCATGCCGTTATGCGGGAAATAGACGTATTCGACCTCGTCGCCGGCCTCATAGATCGTCTCGCCCTGCTTCATCGACACCGTCGCCGCATGCAGCTTGATCGATGTGAAAGCGTCCGCAGGCAGCTGCGCCAGCAAATGGTTGGGATGCGATTGAACGACGGGGGGAAAGTGTACGGACATGGTGCTCTCCTGCGCGAGGCGGGAGCACTAAACTCTCTGTCACCGATAACTGCCGAGGGCGTGCGGTGATGGATACCTTGTACGCCGGATATGTCGGACGCGCGACTCAATTCGGGCCACGCGACCTCAGCCTCATGGCCGTTCGACCGATGTTCCATGCGGAGAGTTTGTCTGTTGGGTGAATGACTTGCGCGATTTTCGCGAACGAGAGGCCGCGGCTATCTGCCGCTCGGCACGCGCGTGGCGATGTAGTCCTTGCCACGGGCCGTAAAGGTCTCGCGGATGACAAAGCCGTCGGCGGGCGACATCGGCCCGATCGGCACCGGACCGGTCGGCATGATCAGGGTGGCGTTGCTGCCGACGAAGATCAGCAGATGTCGCCGCTCCTGCAGCAGCTTTTCCGACCAGGCCAGCAGGCCCGACAGATAAGGTTCCTTCTGCCAGGCAAACGGCGAGCCGGGATCAACCTGGCCGTAGATGAACCGGGTGGCCGGATAGACCGAGAACACGATCTTGGAGATTTCCGGCTTCCAGGCCGGCGCCATCTCCTCATCCTGGATCCAGACGCAGTCGAAGGCGCGGCATTGCTGCGGCCGGTCGTCATAGATCTTGCAGCCCGACGCGATCGCGCAATGCACGCACCACTTGCCCGCGGGCTTTTCGAGGTCGTCGATGCGGTAAACCTTGCAGCACATGGTGCAGGTGCCGCAGATGCGCGCATTCGCGCTCGGCGCGGGAGAGGTGACCAGAGAGGGTTGCTCGGATGACATGGCAGCTGCGACAAATTGAACAAAGGCCAGCTTTGACCGTTGGGGCGAAGCAGCGCAATCAAAATGTCGGTGACCGACGGTCGGGAGACCGAGGGCCGGGAGGATGCCCCTGCCGCACCCTTCACGCCCTGAAAGTGACCGCGGAGCCATGGCGTTGGGAGATGCCCTGCGGTAGACCGTGCGCCAATCAATGAGTGGGTGCGGTGAGTTACGCAGTAAAAGAAATTTTCCTGACCTTGCAGGGCGAAGGCGCCCATGCCGGACGCGTAGCCGTGTTTTGCCGTTTTTCGGGCTGCAATCTGTGGAGCGGCCGCGAGCAGGATCGCGCGGAAGCGACCTGCCGGTTCTGCGACACCGATTTCGTCGGCATGGACGGCACGCTGGGCGGACGCTACGCGACGGCGGACCAGCTCGCCGATACCGTCGCCGCACAATGGGTGGGATCGGCCGACAATCGCTATGTCGTGCTGACCGGAGGCGAGCCGCTGCTGCAGGTGGATGCGGCCTTGATCGATGCGCTGCATGAACGTGGTTTCAGCATCGGCGTCGAAACCAACGGCACCGTCGCGCCGCCGGAAGGGATCGACTGGGTCTGCGTCAGCCCGAAAGCCGGCGCGGAACTGGTGGTCCGCGGCGGCCATGAATTGAAGCTGGTCTATCCGCAGCCGCACGCCATGCCGGAGAAATTTGCAGCATTGCCGTTCGAGCGGTTCTCGCTGCAGCCGATGGACGGGCCGGACGCCACGGCGAACACGGCGCAAGCGGTCGATTACTGTCTGCGACATCCGCAATGGCGGCTCAGCGTGCAGACACACAAGACCCTGGGTATCAGGTAAGGACGACGACTTCCGATGTGGGAATTGACGAAATCGTTTCGTTTCGAGGCGGCGCATGCGCTGCCCGGCACGACGCTGGGAGAAGCCAGCCAGGAGATCCACGGCCATTCGTTCCGGGCCGAAGTGACCATCCGCGGCACACCCGATCCCGCCACCGGGATGGTGCTCGATCTCGGCCTGCTCGATCGCAGCATGGCGGACGTGCAGAAAACGCTCGACCACAAATTCCTCAACAATGTCGAAGCGCTCGGCGCGCCGACGCTGGAGAACCTGTCGCGCTTCATCTGGGAGCGCGTCGCCCATGCGGGTCGGTTGGTCCGCGTCGGCGTTTACCGCGACAGCTGTAACGAGAGCTGCACCTATTTCGGTCCGCAGCCCTAGCAGCCGTTTGCTCGCGTCGACCATATCGACGAAGCAACGCTGCTGGCGCTTTGCCGCGCGGTGACTAGGATGTGCGGACACATCAAAAGTCGTGTCGCGAAAGACCTGCCTTGCGCATCCTGCTGATCAACCCCAACACCTCGGACAGTGTCACTGCGCTGGTGGCGAAGCATGTCGAGACCATCGCCGGCGATGCCGCCAGCTTCGTGCCGGTGACCGGCCGGTTCGGCGCCCGCTATATTTCAACACGGGCATCGGCGGCGATCGCCGGCCACGCCGCGCTCGACGCGCTGGCGACGCATGGGAACGGCTGCGACGCGGTTTATCTCGCCTGCTTCGGCGATCCCGGCCTGCTGGCGCTGCGCGAAATCTCCGATGTGCCCGTAGTCGGCATGGCCGAAGCCTCGTGTCTTGAGGCCTGTCGACGCGGCCACCGCTTCGCCATCGTTACCGGCGGTGCGCTGTGGCGACCGATGCTGACGGAATTCGTCGCCAGCCTCGGTTTCGCCGATCGCCTCGCCGCTGTACAGACCATCGCACCGACCGGCGGCGAGATCGCTGCAAACCCCGACGCCGCGCTGTCGCAACTTGCGGCGGCCTGCACCGCCTGCTTTACCGACGACGGCGCCGACGTGGTGATCCTCGGTGGCGCCGCGCTGGCCGGCCTCGCCGCGCAAATCCAGCCGATGGTACCGGTGCCCGTACTGTGCTCCGTCGAGGTCGGCACCCATGCGGCGATCGCCGCGGCGGCGAAGCAGTTCCACCGCAGCGAACCGCCGCCCGCGCTGGACAGTATCGGCCTCAGCGCCGACCTCGCTAAATGGCTGGGACAAGCGTAGACGTTTGATCCGCGCCGCCGGTGGCCGTATTCGGCCTGTCATGACCGATCGTTAGACTCCGGCGCGCGTCAACCCCTTGAAGGATTCGATCATGGAACTGAAATCAGGCGACGTCGCCATGCTGAAATCAGGCGGTCACCCAATGACGGTGGCGGAAGTCAACGGCGACTCCGTCGTGTGCGTATGGATGGGCGAAGAAGGCGATCTGTTCCGCGAGACCCTGCCGCTGGCCGTGCTGGAACTGGCACTGCTCGCGTCGGACGAAGAAGAAGACGAGAGCGAAGAAGAGGAAGAGGCTGCCTGATCAAGGCAG
>JAQGKA010000120.1 GCA_028290355.1 Tardiphaga sp.
GCGACGTGGATCTGGTGCAGGCGCCGGATCAGGAAACCCGGCCGCTGCGGCAGCGGCCACGGTTTGTGCGCGGCCTCGTCGCGGCGCTTCTTAGCTCTTGGCAATGCGCTCTCCTGATACCGGCGACGTCCGCCGACTCGCGAACGGCAGCTCACTTTTCTTTATGGCATGCTCTTTGCTTTTGTAAAATACGAAGTATGCTTCGTATTTTGGCGAGGGTCCGCAAGAGCCCGCCGAAACGTAGAGGAGAGCAAAATGTCCATCAGCGCCACATTCGACCTGCTGCTGCGCGGCGGTCGCGTCATCGATCCGGCCTCCGGCATCGACGGCATGAAGGATGTCGCCATTCGCAACGGCAAAATCGCTGCCGTGCAGGCCGACATTCTGCCGACCAGCGCCAAGGAGGTGATCGACGTCACCGGCAAGCTCGTGCTGCCCGGTCTGATCGACACCCACGCCCACGTCTACCAGTATGTCAGCGGACGTTTCGGGATGAACCCCGACATGGTCGGCGTGCAGTCCGGCGTCACCACGCTGGTGGATCAGGGTGGCCCGTCCTGCATGACGCTGCCGGGTTTCCGCCACTTTATCGCCGAGCCCGCGAAATCCCGCGTCTACGCGTTTCTGTCCGCCTATCTGGTTGGCGGCCTCGAAGGGCACTTCTATCCCAACCTCTACAGCCCGGACGGTGTCGATATCGACGCCACCGTGAAATCGGCAACTGCCAATCTCGATCTGGTGCGCGGCATCAAGGCGCATGCGGAAATCGGTGGCTTTGCGCGCTGGGGCATTCGCGTGCTGGAGATGGCGTCGGAGATCGGCCGCCGCGCCGACCTTCCGGTCTACGTGCACTTCGGCCAGCTCTGGGGCCTGCCGGAGAGCGGCACCAATGGCGAGGATGTCGATACGATTCTGGAGCGCGTGATCCCGCTGCTGCGCGCCGGCGACGTGCTGGCGCATCCGTTCACGCGGCATCCCGGCGGCTTCGTCAATCGAGAAGGCGAAGTGCACCCGGTGATTCAGGCGGCACTCGATCGCGGCCTCAAGGTCGATGTCGGCCACGGCAGCCACTTCTCTTATCGGCTGGCGAAGAAGGCGATCGCCGCCGGCATCGTGCCGACCACGCTGGGCGCCGATATCCACGGCTACAACACCCATGTCCCCGCGCCGGCCGGTACGCCGGAAGAACATGAGGACGAGGAGAATCATCCCTTCGCCGGCCAGGCCAAATTCAGCCTGGTGCAGGCGATGAGCTCGATGATGGCGCTGGGTCTCACGCTGGAGCAGGTGGTGCCGATGGTGACCTCGCATCCCGCGGAAATGCTCGGCCTGTCGCACGAGATTGGCGCGCTCAAGGTCGGCATGGATGCCGACGTCTCGGTGATCGCCACCAAGCCCGGTCGCTACATCCTGCGCGACAACGAGAATACCGAGGTGGTGGCGAATGGCCTGCTGCAGCCGGTGTTCTGTTTGCGCGCCGGCACCCGTTACGACGCCGTCGCCTCGATCCTGCCGCAAGCAGTCGCCGCGTAACGCGGCGATTTTTCAGCTGGAAATGGGGGCCTGACCGTGCGCAAAGAGCGCGATTTTCCGTCCGCGACACCTGCCGAAGGGCAGGGCGTCGGCGCGCGCGTGCTGCGCAAGGAAGACGATCGCCTGATGCGCGGCCGCGGCCAGTTCGTTGCCGACATTCGCCTCGCGGGATTGCAGGACGTCGCCTTCGTTCGCAGTCCGGTGGCGCATGCGCGGATCAAGGCGATCCACGTCCCGGAGCGATATCGCGATGTGGTGTTCACTGCGGCTGACCTTGTCGGCGTCAAGCCGATCCGCGCCATCACGGGCCTTGCCGGTTTCAAGGTGTCGGATCAGCCGATTCTCGCCACCGACAAGATCAGACAGGTTGGCGAACTCGTCGCCATGTGCGTCGCGCCGACGCGCGCCGAGGCCGAGGACATCGCGGCTTCCGTTACCCTCGATCTCGAAGAACTTCCTGCCGTTCATGACATGCTGAAGGCGCGCGAACCGGGCTCGCCGCTGGTGCATGAGCACTGGGGCGACAATATTTTTCTCGAGAGCTTCTTCGAACTCGATATCGGCAGCGCGCTGGATGCGCCGATCAAGGTGACGCGTGAGATCTCGACCGCGCGGCAATGTATGTCGCCGTTGGAAGGTCGGGGTGTCGTCGCCACGTTCGATCATCGTCTCGATCAGCTCACGCTCTATACGGGCAGTCAGATGCCGCACATTGTGCGCAACGGACTGTCCGATTGCCTTGAGATGGATCAAGGACAGATCCGAATTGTTTCGCCGGATGTCGGTGGCGGCTTCGGCCACAAGGGCATCCTGCTGCCGGAAGAAGTCTGTCTGTCGTGGCTGACGATGCAGCGCGGCCATCCGGTGCGCTGGATTGAGGACCGTCGCGAGCATCTCACCGCCAGCGCCAATTGTAGGGAGCATCACTACAAGATCACCGTCTATGCTGACCGCGACGGCAAGCTCCGCGGCATCGATTGCGAGGCCACGGTCGATTCCGGCGCCTATTCGTCCTATCCGTTTTCAGCGTGCCTCGAAGCCGCGCAGGTGGTCAGCATTCTGCCCGGCCCGTATCAGATGCCGGCCTATCGCTGCCGGACATTTTCGGTGGCCACCAACAAGTGTCCTATCCTGCCCTATCGCGGCGTCGCCCGCACCGGCGTCTGTTTCGCGCTGGAGATCATGATCGACGCGGTGGCCGTTGCAGCGGGGCTTGAACCCGGCGAAGTGCGGTTGCGCAATCTGGTGCGGCCGGAGCAGATGCCGTTCGACAACATCACCAAGAAACATTTCGACAGCGGCGACTATCCCGAAGCGATGCGCCGCGCGCTGAAGATGATCGACATCGATGCCGTGCGCGCGCGGCAGCGCAAGAGCGAGGCCGATGGACGGCTGATCGGCGTTGGCCTCTCGATTTATTGCGAGCAGGCCGCGCATGGCACGTCAGTTTATGCCGGCTGGGGTATTCCGATGGTGCCCGGCCACGAGCAGGCCACCGCGCGCCTGACGCCGGATGGCGGATTGGAAATCAAGGTCGGCGTGCATTCGCACGGCCAGGGCATGGAGACCACGTTGGCCCAGGTCGCCCATGAAATGCTCGGCGTCGATGTTGCCAAGGTGCGCGTCGTGCATGGCGACACCGCGATGACGCCGTATTCCACCGGCACTTGGGGCTCGCGCTCTATGGTGATGGCCGGCGGAGCGGTTGCCACCGCCTGCCACGAACTCGGCGAACGCGCCAAGCGGATCGGCGCCAAGCTGCTGCAGCTTGACGAAGCTGACGTCGTTTTAACCGACGGCGAAATTCGCGGTGCTAGTGGCAGCGTCACGCTGAAGGAGATCGCGCACACCTGGTATCGCCGGCCGCAGGACCTGCCGGGCGATGTGGATCCCGGCGGACTGGAATCCACCTCCGGCTACAAGCCGCAGCGCGATTCCGGCACCTTCAGCTATGCTGCGCACGCGGTGATCGTCGCGGTCGATCCCGATCTCGGCGATGTGGAGATTCTGGACTACGTGATTGTCGAAGACGGCGGTGTGCTGGTTAATCCGATGATCGTCGATGGCCAGATCTATGGTGGCCTCGCCCAGGGCATTGGCACCGCGCTGTACGAAGAGATGCCGTTCGACTCGGCCGGCCAGCCGCTTGCCACCACGCTGGCCGACTATCTGCTGCCGGGCCCGACCGAAGTGCCGGCACCGCGTCTCGATCACATGGAGACGCCGTCGCCCTATACGAAGTTCGGCGTCAAGGGCATCGGCGAGGGTGGCGCCATCGCGCCGCCGGCGGCCATCGCCAATGCCGTCAACGACGCGCTGCGGCCGCTGCACGTCGAACTGCTGCATTCACCGATTACGCCGCGCCGCATTGTCGAAGCCATCCTCGAGGCACGAGACGCGGAAAGGCCGGCGGCATGAAGCCGGCCCCCTTCGCCTATGAACGTCCGCGCGACCTGCCGGCGGCGCTTGCCGCAATGGCCGGCACCGACGGTGTGATCAAGATCATTGCCGGCGGCCAGTCGCTCGGCCCGATGCTCAATCTGCGACTTGTCGCGCCCGATTTGATCGT
>JAQGKA010000356.1 GCA_028290355.1 Tardiphaga sp.
GCATATCTCGTTGGCATAAGTGTCGGCGGATTCCACAACACTGGAGTAGCGCTCGTCGAGGTGACTCCTGCTGGCGGCCCCCGTATCATCTGTAACAATGAGGAATAGCGCTTCTAGGGCCGAAAGCATACCAACGCCTATCCTCGCGCATCGCTCGAAGCGCTGACTGAAATCATGAAGGGTTTGGGCATTGGCCCCGAGCGGATCGTCGCTTGTCTCGCGACCTACGATTACTCTCTGCTTGTGGCCGCGGGGCTTCGGTCCGTTCTGGAGGAATTTCCCGCAAGCATGCACCTGGCGTTCCAGGGTAACGCCCCGGCCTTCGACGGCGACCAATTGAAGGAGGGATTTAAAGCCCCAGCCCGCTTGGGTCAGCTTTTCGGCCTCAATTGCGGCGTGCCGATCATTGGCATGCCGCACCACGACAATCACGCATGGTTCTCATATTTGGCCGCGCCTTTCGCCAGAGAGCGGCAAAAGACGATGATCGTAGTTGTCGATGGTTCGGGCGACTTCGCCTCGACCACGCTCTATCTCGGCGAGAACGGCGTCGTTCGGCAAATTCGGAGCAACGCCAGCATGTTCGACTCGCTCGGAATGTTTTACGGCATCATCAGCTCGACGCAGGGCGGCTGGACAGCGCTCAGCAGCGAAGGCCGCTACATGGGCGCCGCGGCCTATGGCGACATGGACCGTTCGACCAACACTTTCTATCGGCAGCTGCGAAACATCTTCGATCTTCGGGCAGACGGCGACGTGTACCTCAACCGGTCGCTTGCGAATTGGCCCCGGCGCATGCTTCGTCAGCCCTATACCCAGGATCTCACGCAGATCCTGGGGCCGCCCATCGCGCCTAAGGAGATGTGGAACCCTGATGCGGTCCTGCGTGTCGAAGACATCCATCACCGGCCGAATACGCAGGAAAGGCTCGACAAGGCGGCGGCCACCCAGATGGTTTTCGAGGATGGTCTCGTCCACATCATTGACGGCCTGATCCGCATGACCGGCAGCGACCGGCTGGTGCTGACCGGAGGCGCGGCGCTCAACGCAGCTGCGAATATGCGCGTGCTGGAGCATTTCGACGCAGGCTACTATAGCCGCGTCCTCAACCGATCGACGCGGCTTCATTTATGGACGCCGCCTGTGCCGAACGACGCCGGGGTAACGGTAGGAGCAGCTTACGCATTCGCCGCCGCCGCCGGGGTGGGTCTCGGGCCGTCCCTCCAGCACGCTTTCTATTGCGGTCGCGCGCCCCGCATGTCCGATATCCTCGCCATTCTGGAGGGTGCTGCCGATGTGGCCTGGATTGGCGTCGGCGATGCGTCGCACAGATCCGGAATAGAGGCCATCGCCGACCTCATGGCGTTCATCACCGCGAGAGACGGGATTATTGCGATATTCCAGGGACCGGCAGAGACGGGGCCGCGGGCGCTGGGTCACAGATCGATCTTGGCCAACCCTTGCAACCCGCGCACGCGCGAACTGCTTAACGAGCGCGTCAAATATCGCGAAGCGATCCGGCCGCTCGCGCCTATGGCGACGCTTTCGGCGGCAAAGGCTTTGTTCGACTTGTCCGAGGGCGCCTCGGACGATGAATACAATGCCTATAACTACATGGTCCTGACAGCGAGAGCCAAGCCTCAAGCGCGCGCCCAAATTCCCGCCGTCATTCACGTCGATGGCACTGCGCGGCTGCAGATCGTGCGCGAACATACCGATGCCGTAACGCACGCCTATTTGAAGGCGCTTGGAAGGCGAATCGGCGTCGAGGTTGCAGTGAACACATCCTTCAACGTCGGGGGACCGATCGCGCAAACCCCAGTCCAGGCGCTTGATACCCTGCGCCGCGCGAAGGGCATGGACGGTGTATTCATATTCTCAAAGGAAGGGCAGGTTATCGCGGCCTGGACCAGCGAACCTGGAACCCGAGCCGCGGCGCGGATCCCTGAATGGCTCGTGGAGTGGCAAAGCGAAACAAACGCCGCGGTCGAGTTATCCGGAGCGCGTCCGCGGTGAAAAGCGTATCGTGGATACGACGCAGACTGGATCAGGGAACTGGCCCGCCAGCAAGAAGCATGGGCCAATATCCCACCGAAGCGCAATCGCAAAGACCCTATCTGCTTCAGCCCGTATCTGTATCGCGCGCGCAATTTGATCGAACGGTTCTTCAACAAGATCAAGCAATGTCGGCGTATCGCGACCCGGTACGACAAACTCGCAGCCAACTATCTGGCCTTCATCAAGCTCGCTTCAATCCGCATTTGGCTACGCGCTAATCACAGGCAATGCCATATGCTCTAAGGATAGACGATGATCGATTGGTTCGAAGACCTGTCACTGGGGATACGTTTCAAAAGTGAGACGGTCAAAATCTCGGAAGCCGATATCAAGCAGTTCGCCTCCAAGTTCGATCCACAGCCATTTCATTTGGACGATGATGCTGCTCAAAAAACGCTATTCAAGGGGCTGGTAGCATCGGGATGGCACACCGCTGCATTAGCAATGAGTCTTGCGGTTAAAACTCGCCCCTTTGGCCCTCATCCCCTTATCGGCCTCGGGGTTGACGAACTTCGTTGGACCTTGCCGGTCAGACCGGACGATATCCTTCATATCGAGGGTGAAGTCGTCAGCTTGACACGTTCGAAGACGAAGCCCCAAGGAGTCGTTCTGGTGAAGTGGACTCTGTATAATCAAAAAGGCGAGGCAGTGTACACCTTCACGCCGATAGGCTTCGTGCCAACTCGGCCTGAGACAAATCCAGTGTGATGCACGACAGGCAATCCAAAGTCGCTGAAGGATGACACCGGCGAGCCGCACCGGATGGCCGGCAAGAAGGATGTGGTCTGGTTCGCGCTAACGGCGGAGCGGCCGCTGTTCGCCTTTGCGGGGATCTGGACCGACTGGACCGGCACGCGCGGCACCAAGGCCAATCCGGTTGAAGGTGACCACCGGCTCTACGGCTTCCTCACCACCGAGCGGAACGGCATGGTGGCACCGGTGCACGCCAAGGCCATGCCGGTGCTGCTGGCCACGCCGGAAGAGCATGACGTCTGCTGGCGTCCGTTGCCCGGCAAAGACGTAGCCGGAGATGGCGATGAGCGGCACGCTCGGTGCACGCTGGTGGAACACCCTGACCGATTCAAAGCCATGCATGTGCCGCATGAAAATATCCACGATCATCAAATCGAAAGTCGAACTTGCTGATGCGCGAAACGATCGGACAGCGTGTCTTGCGGTAGCGAAAAGCGCCACCTGCTATGGGGGTGCGAGGATACGGGGCTTCCGCGTCAAACAATGTTACAGGGACTCGATTAGCAACCGCAGAGCCGTCGTAGCGACCGCCGCCGATACGACGGCAAAACACCTGCCAGTGTCCAGCTGATGCCGCGCAACGGCTCGTCTGGAAACTAATAGGGATCACGCACTCGTCGCTTATTATGGCTCAAGCGACGGCGGGAAGATCGCCGGCGGTCCATGGGACGCATCGGCCGCCCGAATGAGCAATGGCTTTGGAGTTAAGAGACGTGGAAAGAAGGGCTGTAAGGGCCGGAGGAGTGATGACGGCAAATCTGCCGCATGCCGCCAAGAATTTAGCCGGTCAGCGATGGATGCCGTGTCGTCTTCTAAATCTGACATGGTCTTATCCTTCGAATAAGCGCCAACTAACCATTAACTACAATTAATATTCAAAGTTCCATTTGAAATCACGATTAGGGCTCAAACCCCATCAGAGGCTTGAGGCGGAGCAGCTTTCCTGATTCACGGATGGTGTGGATCACGGGAGGTGGCGCATGGCGCTGTTCTGGTTGTCGGATGAGGCGTGGGCGGCGATCGAGCCGCATCTGCCGAGGAACCAGCCCGGCGCCAGGCGCGTCGATGACCGACGAGTGATCTCCGGCATCCTTCACGTAACAAGTCACACGGTGATAAGCATGATCATCATGTGACCGAGCAACAACAGATACCGATCCCCACGGGAAGCGGTAAGGGTGGCTGCCATGAAACCCTTGAATCACGATGATTGCGGAACGCGCTTCGATGGCACTGTTCGGGAGTGGGGCATCAATCGAAACGCACGAGGAAACGCGTCAGCGAAAAGGCTCCGGAGCGATCCGGAGCCTTTGTCTTTTTGCGCAATGGAACCGGAGAAACGACTGCGGCTTACATCACCACTTCGATCAGCTTCGGACCCTTCTCGGCCATCGCATCGGCCAGCGCCTTGTTGAAGTCGTCGGCGGTCGTGACCGAGCGCGCGGGGACGCCCATGCCCTTGGCGAGCGAGACCCAGTCCAGCGCCGGACGATCGAGGTTGAGCATGTCGAGGGCGCGCTGGCCGGGTTCGCCGGCTCCGACGCCGTTGAATTCGCCGAGCAGGATCTGATACTTGCGGTTGGCGAACACGATGGTGGTGATGTCGAGGCCTTCGCGGGCCTGCGTCCATAGCGACTGCAGCGTGTACATCGCCGAGCCGTCGCCGACCATGCAGATCACCTTGCGGTCGGGGCAGGCCACCGCGGCGCCGGTCGCGACCGGCGTCGAGAAGCCGATCGAGCCGCCCATGTTCTGCAGCCAGTCATGGGGCGCTGCCACCGCCGTCGGCGGGAAGAAGCCACGGCCGGTGGTGAGCGATTCGTCCACCATGATGGCATTCTCGGGGATCGCCATCGCGATCGCCTGCGCGATCGAGGCGTGGGTCAGTGCGCCGGTCGGCTTGGCCAGTTCAACCAGCTTCTGCGGCTTGACGTCCGACGGCTTGGCGCCGAGCGCGCCGGCCAGGGCTTCCAGCGCCGCGACGGAGTTTTCGCCGTTGGCCGTCACCCGGTGAACCTCGCAGCCCTCCGGCTTCAGCATGCTCGGCTTGTCCGGATAGGCGAAGAACGCCACGGGATCGTTGGCTTCGAGCAGGACGATGTGGCGGAAATCCTTGAGGATCGGCAACGCCAGCTCGATCACGTAGGGGATGCGATCGATCGCGAACCGGCCGCGGCCGCGCGCCATCTTCGGATTGTAGGTCTGGCCCATCACCTTGCAGCCGGTCTTGCCTGATATCTGCGCCGCCAGCGCCAGGCCGTGCTCGGTCAGCGCATTGCCGGTGAGCAGCAGCAGTGTCGGCTCGCCCGATTTGAGCACCTTTGCCGCGGCGTCCACCGCCTGCGACGAGTAGCTGACGCGCTGGTTGTGTTCGGCCACCTTTGCGATGCCATCAGCCTCGCCCCAGGCGGTGTCGGCCGGCAGGATCAGCGTGGCGATCTGCGGTGGCGAACTCTTGGCGGCGGCGATGGCGGCGGCGCCATCCTTGGCCACCGATTTGGCATCCGGCGAGGTCCGGACCCAGGCCGACATCGGCCGCGCCAGGCCTTCGATGTCCGAGGTCAGCGGCGCGTTGTATTCGATATGGTAGACGGCATGCTGGCCGACGATGTTGACGATGCCGGAATTGGCCTTCTTGGCGTTGTGCAGGTTGGCCAGGCCATTGGCGAGGCCGGGACCGAGATGCAGCAGCGTCGAGGCCGGCGTGCCCTTCATGCGGTAGTAACCGTCGGCGGCGCCGGTCACCACGCCTTCGAACAGGCCGAGCACGCAGCGCATGCCTTCGACGCGGTCCAGGGCGGCGACGAAATGCATCTCCGAGGT
This sequence comes from Tardiphaga sp., assembly GCA_028290355.1. Lineage (GTDB taxonomy): Bacteria > Pseudomonadota > Alphaproteobacteria > Rhizobiales > Xanthobacteraceae > Tardiphaga. Next base: position 5,635 of record JAQGKA010000356.1, read on the forward strand.
GCCGGGGTTGGAAAAGCAGACATCCACGCCGCCCGCGACCAATGTCCGCACCAGGCTTTCCGCACCGTTCATCGTCTCACTCCCGTTTCATCGCGTTGTTCAATGACCGGGCAGATCAACCATTGTTCGGGGTGGCCGTCAAAGGGTTCAAACGCAACGCATCGCTGCGATCGCCGTGGAGCTGGGTGGGAATCTTTCACCATGTCGCCAATCCAGCCCCCGCTCACGCGGCCGTGGCTTGCGAAATTAGGTGAATTGTGGCCTGTCTCAGGCTGCAATCGATAGTGGCGGAGGAAACATGAAGCGCGCATTTGCTGTTCTGGTCGCAGTATCCACGCTGATGGGAGCCGGCGCCGCGTCGGCCAACGAGTCCGACGATTACTTCGGTCGCGGCATGTCATCGCTGTTTGGCGGCGGCAGCGGATCGAGCCCGATTCCCCGCACCACCGTGAATTTCGACAGCCATTACGCGCCAGGCACCATCGTCGTGAACACCGCGGAGCGCCGGCTCTATCTCGTCACCGGCAACGGTCAGGCGCTGCGCTACGGCATCGGCGTCGGCCGCGACGGTTTTCGCTGGGGCGGCGTTCACCGCATCACGGCCAAGAAAGAATGGCCGAGCTGGACCCCGCCGTCGCAGATGCGCGCCCGCCGGCCCGACCTGCCACGCCACATGGAAGGCGGCATTGAAAACCCGCTCGGCGCCCGCGCCATGTATCTCGGCTCGACGCTGTACCGCATCCACGGCTCCAACGAGCCGGAAACCATCGGTCAGGCAGTCTCCTCGGGCTGCTTCCGCATGACCAATGACGACGTCACCGACCTCTACAACCGCGTCTCGGTCGGCGCAACGGTGGTCGTGAAGAACTGAGTTCGAACGACGCGAACGAGGGCGGAAGATTAATTCTCCACCTGGACGAGCATGGAAGGCTTGCGCGCGTCAGCGCATTGCGACAGTTTGGATGCAATGCGCGCGCAAGCAGCCACCCAGAGGATTCTGTATAGTTTCGCGGCCGTTTTTACCGCGACGGTTTTGACAGGCCTTCTGCCCCCGGCATCCGGGGGCGCTGAGCCCGCCGCCGTCGCCGCGCGCCAGCGCAATGAAAAGAAGATATTCACAGACAGCGAGATCATTGACGGTTTTCTGAAGACGGCGTTCGGTGCCGAATATCACCTCGCCGGCCGCGTCGACCGGATCAGGAAATACGAACTCCCGGTGCGGGTGTTCGCCGACGGCGCCAACCGCCCGGACCGCAAGGCGCAGATCGCCAAGGTCGTCGCCGATATTGCGCGCCGCGTCCAGCATCTCAACATCGCGATGTCCGATTCCAGCGAAGAAGCCAATGTCATCGTAAAACTGGTGCGCGACCGCGACCTGTACCGCACCATCTCGACCTTCTACGGCACCGACCGCGCCAATGAGATCCGCTCCTCGCTCGATCCGCAATGCCTGTCGGGTTTTCGCAAGAACGAAGCCTTCGAGATCGAGCACTCCGACGTCATCCTCACCGTCGACAACGGCGATTTCATCTTCCTCGATTGCGCCTATGAGGAACTGCTGCAGTCGCTGGGCCCGATCAACGATACCAGTTCGGTGCCGTGGACGATGTTCAACGACAACGTCCAGATGGGCTTCTTCGACGTCTACGACCAGTACATCCTCAACATCCTCTACGACCCCCGCATCAAGGCCGGCATGACCGTGCAGGAGGTCAACGCCGTGATGCCGCAAGTGCTGGCCGATGTGCGGGCGTGGGTGACGAAGGTGAATGGCCTGACGGACTAGTACTCGCCCCTCTGCGAGTCGTCCCGGCGGCCGGGACCCATATTCCCCGACCTCTCCATTGAAAGAAGGCCTCTGCCACACGGCCTAAACGAGATGGCACGGCGTATAGGTCCCGGCCTTCGCCGGGACGACCCGTTGAAAGGCTGCGGCAGTGCGCTCCTTCTCCCCGCTTGCGGGGAGAAGTTAAGAAGAGCGATCACGCCGTCTTGTCGAACAATTCCCGCCCAATCAGCATCCGCCGGATCTCGCTCGTTCCCGCGCCGATCTCGTACAACTTCGCATCGCGCAGCAACCGCCCGGTCGGATAGTCGTTGATGTAGCCGTTGCCGCCAAGCAGCTGGATCGCATCCAACGCGCATTGCGTCGCCTTCTCCGATGCAAACAGGATCGCGCCGGCGGCGTCCTCGCGCGTGGTCTCGCCGCGGTCGCAGGCTTTTGCCACCGCATAGACATAGGCGCGCGCGGCGTTCATTGTCACATACATGTCGGCGACCTTGCCCTGCACCAGCTGGAACGTGCCGATCGGCTGGCCGAACTGCTTGCGCTCGTGCACGTATGGCATCACCACGTCGATGCAGGCCTGCATGATGCCCAGCGGCCCCGCCGCCAGCACCGAGCGCTCATAGTCCAGGCCGGACATCAGCACGTTGACGCCACGGCCGACCTCGCCGAGCACGTTCTCCTCCGGCACTTCGCAATCCTCGAACACCAGCTCGCCGGTGTCGGAGCCGCGCATGCCGAACTTGTCGAGCTTCTGCGCCGTGGAAAACCCCTTCATGCCCTTCTCGATGATGAAGGCGGTGATGCCGCGCGGGCCGGCCGCCGGATCGGTCTTGGCATAGACCACCAGGGTTTCGGCGATCGGTCCGTTGGTGATCCACATCTTGCTGCCGTTGAGGACGTAGCGATCGCCCTTCTTGTCGGCGCGCGTCGACATCGACACCACGTCGGAGCCAGACCCCGGCTCGGACATCGCCAACGCACCGACGTGCTCGCCGGAGATTAGCTTCGGCAGGTATTTGCGCTTCTGCGCGTCGCTGCCGTTGCGGCGCATCTGGTTGACGCAGAGATTGGAATGCGCGCCGTAGGACAGCCCGACCGAAGCTGACGCCCGCGAGATTTCTTCCATCGCCAGGCAATGTTCGAGATAGCCGAGCCCGGAGCCGCCATACTCTTCCTCGACGGTAATGCCGTGCAGGCCAAGCGCGCCGAGCTTCGGCCACAGGTCGCGCGGAAACTGATTGCTCTTGTCGATCTCCTCGGCGCGCGGCGCGATCTCGTGCATCGAAAAATCACGCACCGTCTCGCGAATCGCGTCGGCGGTCTCACCGAGGTCGAAATTGAACATCCGTTGAGCGTTCGGAATCATCGAGGGTTGCCTCCGGTCAGATCGGCGCGGGTCCCGCGCCGATCCTTGTTTGTTGAAATATCGCCTTATTCGTTGAAATGACCATGTCACGGGCTGAACAGGCTGAGAAGAGCCTAAACTCGCCCTTGCCCTTGCGGCTGCGACGGGATGTAATTCGCCCAACAAACCCTCCGGAACCAATCACGGAGGGAGCCGACCAGGGAGAAGACCGATGCACGGAACGATCGATCGCGTCCGCGATTCCGCCCAGAGTGCTGCCCGCGACCGGGCCTATTCGATTCCGCTGGATCAATTCGATCCCGGCCATCCCGAACTGTTTCGTGACGATACGTTCTGGCCGTATTTCGAGCGGCTTCGCAAGGAGGACCCGGTCCACTATTGCAAGGACAGCATGTTCGGACCGTATTGGTCGGTGACCAAGTACAACGACATCATGCAGGTCGAGACCAGCCATCAGGTCTACTCCTCCGCCGCGGCATTTGGCGGCATTACCATCCGCGATGCCGGCGTCGATTATCGCCGGCCGAGCTTCATCGCCATGGATCAACCCAACCATGGTCCGCAGCGCAAGACCGTGGCACCGATGTTTACGCCCACCCACATGGATGAACTCGCCGCCACCATCCGCACCCGCGCCGGGCAGGTGCTCGACGCCCTGCCGCGCAACGAGACGTTTGACTGGGTCGATCGGGTCTCGATCGAACTCACGACGCAGATGCTGGCCACCTTGTTCGACTTCCCCTGGGAGGAGCGCCGCAAGATGACGCACTGGTCGGATGTCGCCACCACCCTGCCGCCGACCCCGGAGGCCGAGTTGAAGCGGCAAGCCGAGCTGATGGAATGTGGCGATTATTTTGGAAAACTGTGGCAGGAGCGCCTGAACGCGCCGCCGAAGAGCGACCTGCTGTCGATGATGGCGCATAGCGACGCCACGAGAAACCTCGACTCACAGAATTTCCTCGGCAACATCATCTTGCTGATCGTCGGCGGCAACGACACCACGCGCAATTCCCTGTCCGGCGGCGTGGTTGCGCTGAACGAATTTCCCGGCGAATATCAGAAGCTG
>JAQGKA010000376.1 GCA_028290355.1 Tardiphaga sp.
CTGTCGGCGCCCAACCTGTCCAATGTTCTGGTGCAGTCGACGGTGTTGCTGCTGATGGCGCTGCCGATGACATTGATCATCATGACCGAAGGTCTCGATCTGTCGATGGGGGCGGTCCTGACGCTGGCATCGCTGGTTGTTGCCATCGTCACGCTCGCCACCGGCTCGGTCCTGCTAGGGCTGCTGGCGGCATGCGTGGTCGGAACGATGTTCGGTGTCGTCAATGGCTGGTTGGTGGCGATTTTGGGAATTCCGCCGTTCGTCGCGACACTGGGCACTTTGGGTATGGCGCAGGGCCTGTCGCTGATCGTCAGCGATGGCCAGAGCGTGGTCGGCATGCCGCGCGCGATCCGGGATATCTACTCGGGTACGATCGCCGCAATCCCGCTGCCAATCCTGATGGCGGTTGCCGCCTATGTGGTTTTTCACCTGCTGCTATATCACACGCGGTTAGGCACCTTCGTTTTTGCGCTCGGCGGCAATCGCGATGCGCTGCGTTTCGCAGGTATCAAGGTCGAGCGTGTGCTTATCGTGGTTTACGCGATCGGTGGTGCCATGGCGGGATTGGCCGGTGTGCTGATGACCGCACGCATGAATGCCGGACATCCGACCGCCGGTCTCGGGATGGAATTCGACGCCATCGCGGCCGTGGCGGTCGGCGGTACTTCGTTTGAGCGCGGCAACGGCTGGTTGCTGGGAACGCTGCTCGGCGTGCTCACCGTCGGCGTGCTGCGCAACGGTCTCAACCTTCTCGCCATCCCGTCCTCGGTTCAGGTGTCGTGCGTCGGGGTGCTCGTCATCATGGCATTGTTTTTCGACGGACTGCGGGGCCGAACATGACCGACACGACCAAGATATTGCCTGGCCGTGCCGGCGGTCTGCATATTTCGGGGGACGTGCTGCAGCTGTCGTACCGTCTGCTGGCCGCGCTGCTGATCTGCGTGCTGCTGTCGCTGCTGACGGACTCCTTTCTTTCGCTCAACAACATCCTGAACGTGTTGCGACAGGCCAGCTTGATGTTCTTCGTCGCCGCCGGCCTCACGCTGGTGGTGCTGACGGCCGGGCTTGATCTGTCGATTGGCGCGAATGTCGGTCTGACAGCTTGCCTGGCTGGCACCGTCATTCATGTCACCGGTTCGCCGTCGCTGGGTGTGCTGGTGGGAATAGGCGTTGGCGCGGCGATCGGATTCGCCAATGGCGTTTTGGTCACCGCGTTGCGAATTCCATCGTTCATCGCCACCTACGGCATGTTGTGGATTTTGCAGGGCGTTGCCTACTGGTACATGGCCGGCGAAACCATTCACGGATTTCCGCCGAGCTTTCGCCAGCTCGGCAGCGGCTATTTTCTGGGCCTGCCGATTCCCGTCTATCTGCTGGTGATTTTCCTGGCAGTTGGGACGATCTTCGCGCAACGCACCACCTGGGGACAGGAGATCTACGCCATCGGCGCCAATCCCGTCGCGGCGCGACTGTCAGGAATCCCCGTCGCCGGCCGCTTGTTGCTGGTCTACACGATGTCGGGAACGATGGCGGGGCTTGCGTCGATCATCTTTCTGGCGCGACTGAACTCCGCCGAAGCCGACATCGGCGAATCCCTGACATTGCCTGCGATCGCCTCCGTGCTGATTGGCGGCACCTCTTTGTTCGGCGGTGTGGGCACCGTGTTCGGCACCTTCATCGGCGCACTGATTTTGACGCTAGTGCTGAACGGCATGAATCTGCTGTCGATCAGCGCGAGCTGGCAGCCGCTTGTCACCGGCGCGATCGTCATTCTCGCCGTCTGGCTCGACCGCATCACAAGGCGGCGGGCCTTCTAATCATCCAACAAACCAAAAAATCACACAGGGAGAAATACCATGAAAATGTTGACTTCAGGTCTGGCGCTCGGTTTTGCCGGCTTCGTTTCGATTTCCGTCGCACACGCTGATGGCGAAACCATCGCGGTATTTACAAAGAACCAGACCAATCCATATTTTCAGACCGTTCGCGTGGGCGCCGACGTTGCGGCGAAATCCCTGAACGCCAAGACCTTGCATTTCATCCCGACCAAGCCGGACAGCATTCCCGAACAACTCAGTCAGATCGAGGACGTCATTGTCAAGAAGCCGTCGGCGATCGTGTTCATTCCGGTCGATTACAAGGCGATGGTCCCCGGTGTGGAGAAGATCAACGATGCGAAGATTCCGATGGTCAATGTCACCGACCGTTCCGCCGGCGGAAAGTTTGGGGCGTTCGTGGGGGCAGACGATTACAGCCTCGGGCTGGAAACTGCGCGCTATTTGCTCAAGGCCTTGGGCGGCAAGGGCAAGATCGTCATTCTTGAAGGCGTCAAGGGCTCGCTGACCAACATCGACCGGGTCCGCGGCTTCAACGATGCCCTGAAAGAAAATCCCGGAACCAAGCTGGTTGCCTCGCAGCCGGCCAACTATCAGCGTTTGCAGGCGTTGCAGGTGATGGAAAACCTGATGCAGTCGAATGCCGAGATCGACGGTGTGCTAGCCGCCAACGATGCTATGGCAGTCGGCGCAATCGAAGCGCTGGACGGGGCCAATCGCAAGGCCCAGGTGGTGGGCATCAACGGCACCAAGGAGGCTGTGGATGCAATCAAGAGCGGCAAGCTGCTCGCCAGCGGTGATTACAATGGCTTCGTGCAGGGTTGCCTGGGTACCATGATTGCGATCCGCGAACTCCGCAAGGAGCCGGTCATCCCGGAGATCGTGCTTGCGCCGACAGTCATCACCAAGGACAACTACAAGCCGTACGATGTCGCCCTGGAATCGCGTGCCTGCCCGAGCTGGGAAGAAGGCTCGAAGCTGGGCATGAAGCGGTAGGTACAAGTATGGAGTAATGTCGCCATTGTCAGGGACAGTGGTGCTTGATCCGGCCGGAAGCCGGTTGAACAGATGCCGGCTTCCGGAGCCCACCTGAAACAGGGAAATTACTGTGCTTTTTATTCTTCATGCGCTTGACCGACCCGGCGCGTTGCCGAAGCGGCTGTCGAACTACGACGCTCACAAGGCGTTCCTCTCCGATACCAACCCCTATGGCATCAAAATCGTGATGTCAGGCCCGCTCACGGCAGATGACGGTGAAACGATGATAGGCAGCCTGTTTGTGATCGAGGCGGCCGATCGTGCCGCAGTCCTGCGCTTCCACGCGGCGGACCCGTTTCTTGCCGCAGACATCTGGGAGAAAGTCACCATCACCGGCTTTATCAGGCGGCAGGGGTAGTCGGTCCATGCAGGCAATACGATGAGAGTGCTGTGACCAAAATCGATTGTGCGCCGCGCGTCACTGCGTCGGAAGGACAAAGATCTGACCAGGATAAATCAGATTGGGATTGCGGATCTGTTCCCGGTTTGCTTTGTAAATGACGGCGTAGCGCGTGCCCGCGCCGTAGGTGTCCCGGCTGAGGCGCCAGAGGCTGTCGCCGCGAGAGACGGTGATCGTCACGATCTTTGGCACGACTACGGCAGAGGGTGAACCTTCGTCTATTCGGACGGTCGAGAGGGCGGCCGCCAACTGCGGCTGTTGTGCAGCGGCAATGTCAGGCCGCTTTGACGCTGTGGCCTGTGCCGGCACGGACGCGGTGGTCATCGTCTCGGGAACGTTGAACGGGACCTCGGCGCGTGCGCGCACCGCGTCGGAATTCGCCCCCATCTCGTCCAGCCTGACGCGGTAGTTGCCTGGCGCCACGCCTTCATTGATCGTTACCGCAAAACGTCCATCCGAACCCGCCGTTACCGACGCAACAAAGCTGTCGTTCAGATAAAGCCTCACCGCGGTACCAGGACTCGCTTTGCCGCTCACATGGAGCTTTCCGCCAGGCTCGGTATCGACCGCCTCCACAACCACTCCCCCTGCCACAGGCTTTGGAATTGCCGGCTGCGATAGCACGACGGTGGGTTTATTTGGCGTCATCAGCGCCACTACAGGCCGGTCGATCGGACTCGGATCAAGCACCACCGCCACACTCTGTTTGGACATGACCTGTCCGCCGTCCGGCTGTTTGGCACGTAGCATGAGGTCGTAAGTGCCCGAGGGAAGCCGGGGCGGGACCATAACGAATTGACCGGATTGATCTGCAACCGCGCGATCATGCAACTCGCCGTTGCGTAGAAGTTCTACCGTTGCGGTCGTGCGCGAGCCGGACGAAGACTAGAGCATGTACGATGGAGCGCTTTGTCCACAACGCAAACATCGAGCATTATCGACGGCTGATCGCTGAAAGCGAGTTTGATCCGTCGCGAGACGAAGGTCGGCACAAAATGCTATTGACGCTGCTTAATTCTCCGCTTCCCGTCGGCCCGCCTCCGAATTAGTCAAACCGGTGTCAATCGGCTTGTCATCGACTGTGGAGGCACGACACAGCACACTTCCAACCCACAGCCGTTCGCTTCATTGCGACCTTGAGGTCCGAGCTTCCAGGGTTCGGATACTGACGGAAGGGGCGAGCGTGGTCTCCTCTTGGCACCTTTGAGACATGTCCGCCCATCCTGAGAATGTCCCTTCACCGACGGTGGTCTCAACCAGTCGACGCAACACTTTATCTTGATGGAGAGATGGAGTGTGGTTTGATGGGTCACAAATTTCATAGAGGGTTTACTGCGGCAGAGAAAACGGAGTTATGGGATCGCTGGAAGCGCGGAGAGTCACTAAAGGCGATCGGACGAGCTTTTGGTAAGCAGTCATCGTCGATCTATTTTTTGGTGGCTCCGCATGGTGGAATTCGTCCTGCCCAGCGGCGTCGCTCCAGGTTGGCATTGACGCTCGCGGAACGCGAGGTGATTTCCAGAGGCGTTACGGCACATCAATCGGCACGGTCGATCGCCAGGTTGCTTGGCCGCTCCCCCTCGACGGTGAGCCGGGAAATGAGCCGCAATGGCGGCTATGATCGCTACCGAGCGGCGCTTGCGGACGAGAATGCCTGGGCGCGAGCTCGTCATCCAAAAAGTTGTAAATTGGCGAACAGTTCGCGGCTGCGGCGAGCTGTGGCGGGGAAGCTCAGACTGGATTGGTCGCCCGAGCAGATAGCCGGTTGGCTGAAGAGAACGCATCCTGAAGACGAGTGCAATCAGGTGTCACACGAGACGATCTACCGCAGCTTATTTGTACAGACACGTGGCGTGCTCAAGAAAGAGCTGCTTAGTCATCTTCGATCGAAGCGCTCGATGCGTCGCTCCCAGCCGGTTGATCCGAACGGCGATAGACGGGGGCATATCAAGGATATCGTCTCAATCCGTCAGCGACCGGCGGCGGTTG
>JAQGKA010000377.1 GCA_028290355.1 Tardiphaga sp.
AATTCGACAAGATCGGCAACGCCGCCGGCGGCGCGATGGGGACGCTGCCGATGATGCGCGCCAGCGGCACCAACATCATGCCGTCGGGCGGCAGTGCGAGCTTCGCGGCGAACAGCCGGGGCGGCTATGAGACCCGCCCGGCCGGCAATGCGGTGAATCTGGAAGACGAGATGATGAAGGTCTCGGCCAACCAGATGGACTACGCGGCGGCGACCTCGCTCTACACCCGCAGTCTCGGCCTGCTGAAGACCGCCATCGGCAAGCGCTGACCAACCGGACGCTTAGGGAAACATCATCATGGCAGACGACATCAGCGACTTCTCCCGATCGATGGGAATCGCGACCTCGGGCCTGCGCGCCCAGGCCGGCCGCATGCGGGTGATTTCGGAAAACGTCGCCAACTCCGAATCGACCGCGCAGACCCCGGGCGGCGATCCCTACCGCCGCAAGGTGCCGACCTTCACGTCCGAACTGGACCGCTCGCTGGATGCGAAGGTTGTCGGACTCGGCCGGATCAAGCCGGACATGTCCACATTTCGCATGAAGTACGAGCCGGGCAATCCCTCCGCGGACGCCGCCGGCAACGTCAAATACCCCAACGTCAATTCGCTGGTGGAAATGACGGACCTGAAAGAAGCGCAGCGCTCCTACGAAGCCAACCTCAACGTCATCAGTGCGACGCGCCGGATGATCCAGCGCACCCTCGACATTCTCAAGGCCTGAACAGGAAACCTGAGCCATGGCATCTCCCACAGTCGCCGCTAACGCCTATGCAAGTCTCGCTCGCATCATGGACGCCGGGGGCGGTGTCGGCGCCGGCATCGGCAAGGCTGCCGAAGGCGGCGGCACCTCGTTCGGCGCGATGCTCAAGGACGCGATCGGCAGTGTGCTCGAGTCCGGCCGCAAGTCCGATGCGCAGACCATCGCGATGACCAACGGCAAGGCCAATGTGATGGACGTGGTGACGGCGGTGGCGGAGACCGACGTCGCGGTGTCGACGCTGGTGTCGGTGCGCGACCGCGTCATCCAGTCCTACGAAGACATCATGAAGATGCCGATCTAACCGTCGCCGTTTGCTGCGATCTCAAAGGAATTGAAATGACCGGCCCTGAAACTCTCGATGTCGCGCGCGATGCGATCTGGACCATCGTCGTGGTGTCGGGACCGCTGATGGTGGTCGGCCTTCTGGTCGGCGTCGTGGTGTCGCTGATGCAGGCGCTGACCCAGATTCAGGAGCAGTCGCTGGTGTTCGTGCCGAAGATCCTTGCGATCTTTGCCACGCTGATGCTGGCGCTGCCCTTCATGGGGGACGCGCTGCAGAGCTATATGCTGCGGATATCGTCGCGAATCATCGGGGGGTGATGCACAATCCCCTATGCGCATCGATGTCTCGCTTCTGCCCGCCCTTGCCGCCGCCTTCATGCTGGTGTTCGCCCGCATCGGTGCGATGGTGATGCTGTTGCCGGGGCTTGGCGAGGTCAACATCCCGGCGCGGGCCAAGCTTTCGATCGCGCTGATGCTGACCCTGATCATTCTGCCGCTGCATCGCAGCGCCTATAACGTCGATACGACTTCGATCGTGCCGCTGCTGGTGCTGATGGTGCACGAGATCGTCATCGGCATCGTGCTCGGCGCCACCGCGCGGGTGACGCTGTCGGCGCTGCAGGTCGCGGGTTCGATCATCGCCCAGCAGCTCGGTCTCGGCTTCGTCACATCGGTGGATCCGACCCAGGGTCAGCAGGGCGTGCTGATCGGCAACTTTCTCACCATCCTCGGCATCACGCTGCTGTTCGCGACTGATACGCATCACCTGGTGATCGCTGCGCTGAATGACAGCTACAAGATCTTTGCGCCGGGCGAGATCATGTCATCAGGCGACGTCGCGCAACTTGCCACCAATGCCTTTGCCGCGGCATTCAAGATCGGCACCCAGCTCGCCGCGCCGTTCCTGGTGTTCGGTCTGGTCTTCAACATGGGGCTCGGCGTGCTGGCGCGGCTGATGCCGCAGATGCAGGTCTATTTCGTCGGCGTGCCGCTCTCGATCATCATCGGCTTTCTGATTTTCGCCGTCGTACTGGCGACCATGATGGGCACCTATCTCGATTACTTCATCGGCGTCATGCACCAGATGATGCCGCGGACCTGAAAGCGCAGCGATGGCCGACGACAGCGACGCAGAGAAAACACAGGACCCCACGCAAAAACGGCTCGACGACGCCCACGATCGCGGCGACGTCGCCAAAAGCCAGGAGGTCAACACCTGGTTCCTGATGGCCGGTGCGACGCTGGTGCTGTCTTCGTTCGGCAGTTCGATCGGCACCGGGCTGCAGGTCCCGTTCCGCAACCTGCTGCAGAATTCCTGGATGATCCGCACCGACGGGCCCGGCCTGCTGCTGCTGGCGAAGAGCCTTTGCACCACTGTGCTGTCGACGCTCGGCATGCCGTTCCTGTTTCTGATCATCGCGGCGGTCGGCGGCAACCTGATCCAGCACAAGATGGTATTCTCGACCGAGGGGCTGACGCCGAAGTTCAGCAAGATATCGCCGATGGAAGGCGCCAAGCGCCTGTTCGGCAAACAGGCGGTGGCGAATTTCCTGAAGGGCCTGTTCAAGCTGATCGCGCTCGGAGCGGTGATGTGCGCGGTGCTGTGGCCGGAGCGCTTTCGCATCGATGCGATGATCCGGTTCGACCCCACGGTGATCCTCGGCACGACCGTGACGCTGACGCTGCAATTGATGAGCGCGGTGGTGGCGATGCTCGCCGCCGTCGCGATCGCCGATTTCTTCTTCCAGTACCGGACCTGGTACGAAAAGCAGAAGATGTCGCTGCAGGAGGTCAAGGAAGAATACAAGCAGTCCGAAGGCGACCCGCACATCAAGGGCAAGATCCGACAGTTGCGCCAGGCGATGATGAAGAAGCGCATGATGGCCGCTGTGCCCAAGGCTTCGGTGATCATCACCAACCCGACCCACTACGCCGTGGCCTTGTCTTACGAGCGCGGCATGTCGGCGCCGATCTGCGTCGCCAAGGGCATCGACTCCATCGCGCTGAAGATCAGGGAAGTCGCCGGCAAGCATGACATCCCGATCGTCGAGAACGTGCCGCTGGCCCGCGCGCTGTATGCAACTACGGAGATCGACGAGGAAATCCCAGTCGAGCACTACCATGCCGTCGCCGAGATCATCGGCTACGTGATGGGCCTGAAGCGCGGCCTGTCCGGGCGCCCGACGTGACCCGAAGCGGACGACCGATCGCGTGGAACGGCTCGCGAATCAGCGGATTGAACGCGAATAAGCCGATGAGGCGCTTGCGCTTGCCGGTCCGATTGGGGCACTCAGGAGACGCGCAAGCCCGCGCGGCAACCGTTGAAAACAGGCGACAAACTGTCCGATGACCGCCGAGACCGACCACGATCGCCAGATGTCCATGACGGCGCATGAGCCGGCCCGACGCAGCGGCAGCATCGTGCTGGTGCTGCTGATCGCCGCTGCGATTATCGTGGCCGCGGTGGGGTTCATGACGCTCGGGCGGACGCAGGCGCAGCCTTACATTCTGGGCTTGCTGGCGCTGCTGGCGATGGTCGGGCTGTTCACGCTGTTCGCCTTTGCCGCCGGCATCGTCCGCTTTGCCGATCGCGCCTCTGACGATCCGATCATGCGTTCGGTCGCCGATCATGCGTTTGACGGTATCGCGGTGACGGATGCTCGCGGCCACGTGGTCTATGCCAATGCCGCCTATCTGGCGCTGACGGGAGCCACGAACGCGCAGGAGGCGCGCCCGGTCGAGCGGGTGTTCATCGGTAATCCCGATGTCTCCGAAGCGGTGTTCCGCCTGCTCAAGGCCGCCCGCGAGGGCAAGCGTCAGCAGGAAGAGGTCCGCGTTGCCGCCGCCGATGGAACCCACGGTCGCTGGCTGCGTATGCGGGTGCGTCCGCTCGGCACCAGCAAGCGCGAGTCCAAATCCGCGGTATGGTCGGTCGCCGACATCACCAGGGATCGCGAACGCCAGGAAGACGTGTTCCAGGAATTGCAGCACGCCATCGAGTATCTCGATCACGCGCCCTGCGGCTTCTTCTCGGTCAATCCGAAAGGCGAGCTCGTCTACGTCAACGCCACGCTGGCGAACTGGCTCGACCACGACCTCGCCGAGATCGGTTCGGGCGGGCTGAAGCTGACCGACATCGTCTCCGGCGACGGCGCGTCACTGCTGACCTCGATCGTGCCGGTGCCGGGCGAAGTCAAAACCGAAGTATTCGACATCGACCTGCGGATGCGCAACGGCAAGACCATGCCGGTGCGGCTCTATCACAAGCTGGCCTTTGGCGCCGACGGCGTGCCGGGCGCATCGCGCACGCTGGTAATCAGCCGTGCCCGCGACGAGCGCTCCGATCCGCAGCGCGCCGCTGAAGTGCGCTTCATGCGCTTCTTCGACCATACGCCGATGGCGATCGCCACCGTCGATCGCGCTGGCACCGTGGTGCGCGGCAACGCGCGCTTTGCCAAGCTGGCGCAGAGCCTCAGCGCCTCAGGCGCCGTCAACAAGTCGATCCTGTCGGCCGTCAGCGACCGCGACCGCAGCCTCTTGATAGCTGCGATCGGCCACGCCGCCGAAGGGCAGGGCGACATCCCGCCGGTCGAGGCCTTGCTCGAAGGCGCCAAGGAGCGCTGGGGACAGTTCTTCGTCACCGCCGTCGAGGAAGACGAGCGCGAGACCGAAGCCGCCATCGTCTACATGCTGGAGACGACGGAACGGCGCACGCTCGAGAACCAGATCAACCAGTCGCAGAAGATGGACATGGTCGGCCAGCTCGCCGGCGGCATTGCCCACGACTTCAACAACGTGCTCTCCGCCATCATGATGGCGAACGACTTCCTGCTGAACGCGCACAAGCCGACTGATCCGTCGTTCCAGGACATCATGCAGATCAAGCAGAACGCGACGCGCGCGGCGACGCTGGTGCGGCAGTTGCTGGCGTTCTCGCGCCGGCAGACGCTGCGGCCGCAGGTGCTGCATCTCGGCGACG
>JAQGKA010000388.1 GCA_028290355.1 Tardiphaga sp.
CGACCTGATGGTCGCTGAAGCCCAGCACCTGGCGCAGGATCTCGTCGGTGTGCTCGCCGAGCAGCGGCGAGCGGGTCACTTCGGTGGGGCTGTCCGACATCTTGATCGGGTTGCCGACCGAGAGGTACTTGCCGCGCTCGGGATGGTCGACCTCGACCACCGTGCCGGTGGCGCGCAGCGACTGGTCTTCGGCCAGTTCCTTCATCGACAGGATCGGGCCGCAGGGGATGTCGTCCTCATTGAGGATATCCATCGCCTCGAACTTGGTCTTGGTCATGGTCCATTGTTCGATGCGCGAGAAAATCTCGTTGAGGCGCGGCAATCGCACTGCCGGCTTGGAATAGTTCGGATCGGTCTTCCAGGTCGGCTCGCCGATCACGTCGCAGATCTTCTCCCACACCGGCGCTTGCGTAATGAAATAGATGTAGGCGTTGGGATCGGTCTCCCAGCCCTTGCACTTCAGGATGCGGCCGGGCTGGCCACCGCCGGAATCGTTGCCGGCGCGCGGCACCGCGTCACCGAACGGAATGCCTTCGCCGAACTGGCTGTATTCCTTGAGCGGGCCATGCGCGAGGCGCTGCTGATCGCGCAGCTTGACGCGGGCGAGATTGAGCACGCCGTCCTGCATCGCCGCAGTGACCTTCTGGCCGCGGCCAGTTACGGTGCGCTGATACAAAGCGGTGACGATACCGAGCGCCAGATGCAGGCCGGTGCCGCTGTCGCCGATCTGCGCGCCGGTGACGAGCGGCAGGCCATCGCGGAAGCCGGTGGTCGAAGCGGCGCCGCCGGTGCACTGCGCGACGTTCTCATAGACCTTGCAGTCTTCGTAGGGGCCGGGGCCAAAGCCCTTGATCGAGGCCACGATCATCTTCGGATTGATCTGCTGAATTTTTTCGAACGGAAATCCCATGCGGTCGAGCACGCCCGGTCCAAAGTTCTCCACCAGCACGTCGCAGGACTTGATCAGCGCAATCAGGACTTCCTTGCCCTTCGGGTTCTTGGTGTCGAGCGTGATCGAGCGCTTGGTGTGGTTCAGCATGGTGAAATACAGGCTGTCGACGTTGGGCAAGTCCTGCAACTGGCCACGGGTGATGTCACCGACGCCCGGCCGCTCGACCTTGATCACGTCGGCGCCAAACCAGGCCAGCAACTGCGTGCAGGTCGGTCCGGACTGGACGTGGGTGAAATCGAGAATGCGAACGCCCTTGAGCGCCTGAGTCATTGTCTTGCTCCCGTATCTTTTAGTTGCCGCGCGGGCAGAAAGGAAAGGGACGGGGTCTCGCGACCCCGCCGGTCATGCAGAGTTACTTCTTCTTTTTCAGCACGCTTTGCGGATTGAGGTTGCCGATGCGGCCGCTTTCGCTGCCGGCGGCCGGATCGATCACCGCGTTGATGAGCGTCGGCTTGCCGGAATCCATCGCCGCGTTGACGGCGCGCTTGAGTTCGTCGGGCGAGGTCGCATTGATGCCGACGCCGCCGAAGGCTTCCATCATCTTGTCGTAGCGCGAGCCCTTGACGAACACCGTTGGCGCCGGATCATCGCCGACAGCGTTGACGTCGGTGCCGCGGTAGATGCCGTCATTGTTGAAGACGACGATGCAGACCGGCAGATTGTAGCGGCAGATGGTTTCGACCTCCATGCCGGAAAAGCCGAACGCGCTGTCGCCCTCGACCGCGAGCACCGGCTTGCCGGTTTCGATCGCCGCGGCGATGCAATAGCCCATGCCGATGCCCATGATACCCCAGGTGCCGACGTCGATGCGCTTGCGCGGCTGGTACATGTCGATGATGCCACGCGCCAGATCGAGCGTGTTGGCGCCTTCGTTGACGAGGATGGCGTCCGGCCGTTCCTTGATGATGGTGCGCAGCACGCCGAGTGCGCCGTGATAGTCCATCGGCGAGTTGTTGTTCATCAGGCGCGGCGCCATCTTGGCCACGTTCTCTTCGCGCTTCTTGGCGACGGAGCCCGTCCACTCGGCAGGCGCGGCCTGCCAGTTGCTTCCCATGCCGTCCAGCAGGGCGGCGACGCAGGAGCCGATATCGCCAACGACGGGCGCGACGATCTCGACGTTGGAGTCCATTTCCTTCGGCTCAATGTCGATCTGGATGAATTTCTTCGGCGCATCGCCCCAGCTCTTGCCCTTGCCGTGCGACAGCAGCCAGTTCAGGCGGGCGCCGATCAGCATGACGACGTCGGAGTCCTTCAGCACCGTCGAGCGCGCCGCACCGGCGCATAGCGGATGGGTATCCGGCAGCAGGCCTTTTGCCATGCTCATCGGCAGGAACGGAATGCCCGACTTCTCGACCAGCGCCTTGACCGCCTCGTCGGCCTGCGCATAGGCGGCGCCCTTGCCGAGAATGATCAGCGGCTTCTTCGCCGACTTCAGAACGTCAAGCGCGCGCTTGATCGAATCCGGTGCAGGGAGCTGCGCAGGCGCAGCATCGATCACCTTGACCAGCGACTTGCGGCCAGCCTCGGCCTCCATCACCTGGCCGAACAGCTTGGCGGGCAGATCGAGATAGACCCCGCCGGGGCGGCCCGACACCGCGGCGCGGATGGCGCGTGCCACGGCAATGCCGATGTCGGCGGCGTGCAGCACGCGGAATGCGGCCTTGCACAGCGGCTTCGCGATGGCGAGCTGATCCATCTCCTCATAGTCGCCCTGCTGCAGGTCGACGATCTCGCGCTCGGACGAGCCGGAGATCAGGATCATCGGAAAACAGTTGGTGGTGGCGTGGGCGAGGGCCGTGAGGCCATTCAGAAAGCCTGGCGCCGACACCGTGAGGCAGACGCCGGGCTTCTTGGTCAGATAGCCGGCGATCGAGGCTGCGTAGCCGGCGGCCTGCTCGTGGCGGAAGGAGAGCACGCGAATGCCTTCGGCCTGCGCCATGCGGCCGAAGTCGGTAATCGGAATGCCGGGCACGCCGTAGATCGTGGTGAGGCCGTTGAGCTTCAACGCGTCGATGACGAGATGAAAGCCATCCGTCAGTTCCTGCTCGGTATCGGCTGCATTGGCGATGCTCTGTACTATTGCGGTCATTCCGCTCTCCCTGATCTTTTTTTGATGTGACTCGTTGGCGTTGTCTGATGCGCTTGGTTCGGAGTGAAGCGGTTGTCGTTAGAAGGTGCTACGTAAACAGTTCCTGGCCGTGGGCCTCGACATAGGCCGCCAGCCCCAGCGTGTGATCGCGCGCGAGCTTTTCCGCGAGCTCGGTGTTGCGTTCTTCGAGAGCGTCGATGATCGCCATGTGCTCGGGCAGGGAGGTCGCGGTGCGATCGGTCCGTCCGATCGTCAATTGCCGGTAGCCGCGCACGTGAAGAAGAATGTCGTTGGTCATATCGACCAGCACCGGCGACTCGCTAAGCGAGATCAGCGCCTGGTGGAAGGCGATGTTGGCCTTCGAATATTCCTCGACGTGATCCTGCGGCAGCCTGTTCTTGTTGAAATCCTTGAAGAAGTCGCGCAGCGCTGAGATGTCTTTCTTGCGCGCCCTCGTGGTGATCAATCGCGCAGCCATGCTTTCCAGCGCCGCCCAGGCGCGGATCATGTCGACGATCTCGGTCTTGGTCCGGCGCACCACGACGATGCCCCGACGCGGCATCGTCTTGACGAATCCATCCTGCTCCAGCATCGCGATCGCTTCGCGGATCGGCGTGCGGCTGACCCCGAGGCGCTCCGACAGTGCGCGCTCATCAAGCATCACCGGTTCGGCTGTGGTGTAGATATCCATCTTGAGAATCGCTTCTTTCAAGGCGTCATAGGCCTTGTTCTTGAAGCTGGTCTCCGGCGCGATCCGGACAATCGCAATATCTGCCTCAGCCATGGTGGGCGACGCCTTGGTTGGTTTTCGTGCAGTCATGAATCATCTCCGGTCAGAGATGTCCTATAACAGATTAACTGCAGCTAGATTTTTGGCATACCAAATACCAAGGTGTCAAGATGCAAGCGATTTCAGCATTTCCGCAGTGCACACCGCCTTGACAATCGAACTTCTGGCATACCAAATGCCATCAATCGCGTCTCAGTCAAAACAGACGTCAAGGAGAGGAAGCCATGTCATCCACGAATCTCGCCACCAAGGTTGCCGCGCCATCCGCCAAGGATGCCGTCCGCAAAATTCTTGACGCCGTGAAGGCGGACAAGCGCACCAGCCTCACCGCGCCCGAGGGCAAGCTGGTCTGCGACGCCTACGGCATTCCGGTGCCCGGCGAAGGCGTGGCGAAATCCGCTGCCGAGGCCGCGAAGATGGCTGACGGCATGGGCTTCCCGGTGGTGATGAAGATCGTCTCGCCGGACATCCTGCACAAGACCGAGGCCGGCGGCGTCATCGTCGGCGTCAAGACTGTTGCCGAGGCCGAGAAGGCCTACGATACCATTTTGGCCAATGCCAAAAAATACAAGGCCGACGCCAAGATCGAAGGCATCCAGGTCCAGCAGATGCTGATGGGCGGCACCGAGGTGATCATCGGTTCGATCACCGACGGTTCGTTCGGCAAGCTCGTCGCCTTCGGCCTCGGTGGTGTGCTGGTGGAAGTGCTGAAGGACGTGACCTTCCGCCTCGCGCCGGCCACCAATGAGGACGCGATGTCGATGCTCGACGGCATCCAGGCTGCCGAGATGCTGCGCGGCGTGCGCGGCGGCGATCCCGCTAACCGCGAAGCGCTGGCCGACATCATCGTCAAGGTGTCGCAGCTGGTCAGCGACTTCCCGGAAATGGTCGAGCTCGATCTCAACCCCGTATTCGCCACCAAGAAGGACGCGATCGCCGCCGACGTGCGCATCGTCGTCGACTTCGACTACAAGCCGCGTCCGGCGCCGCGCTCCAATGCCGAAATCGTCACCGCGATGAACCGCATCATGATGCCGAAGGCGGTCGCCGTGATCGGCGCCTCCGCCGAAGACGGCAAGATCGGCAATTCGGTGATGAAGAACCTGATCAACGGCGGCTACAAGGGTGAGATCTATCCGA
>JAQGKA010000406.1 GCA_028290355.1 Tardiphaga sp.
TGGGAATTGCTGTTTGATCGCCTCGGCGCCCTGCCCGGCAAGAGCGTCGATCCGCGCTCGCTGCTGATCGTCGGCGGCGCCGGCGGCGTCGGCTCGATTCTGATCCAGTTGGCGCGCCGCCTGACCGGCCTCACCGTGATCGCAACGGCGTCGCGGCCGGAAACGATCAAATGGTGCCTCGATCTCGGCGCCCATGCGGTGATCGATCACACAAACCCGATGAAGGAGCAGATCAAGCAGTTGAAACTGCCGCCGGTCGCATTGATCGCCAGCCTCACCGGCACCGAGCAGCATTTTCCGGCACTCGCCGATATCCTCGCGCCGCAGGGCAAGGTCGGGCTGATCGACGATCCCGCGACCATCAATTTCTCGCTGCTCAAGGGCAAGGCCGGATCGCTGCATTGGGAATCGATGTTCACCCGCAGTTCGTTCCAGACCGTGGACATGATTGCGCAGCATCATCTCCTGAACGACGTCGCCGACATGATCGACAAGGGCGTGCTGCGCACCACGCTCGATCAGACCTTCGGTACCATCAACGCAGCCAACCTCAAGCGCGCACATGCACTGCTGGAGTCCGGCAAGTCGGTCGGCAAGATCGTCCTCGAAGGCTGGTAGTCAGATCGGCGCCACGCCCTCAACGAACAGCAGGCGGCGGTCGAGCGCCGTCTGCCTGGCTTTCAGCGCCTCGGCATATTCCGGAGAAGCGTACCATTGCCGTAGTCGTTCTATGGATGGAAATTCCACGACAATGATATTCTTCGGTTCGGGGCCGCCTTCGGCCAGTTCAGCATGTCCGCCGCGCACAAGATAGCGACCGCCATAATGCGCGATGCTGGGCGCAGCCAACGATCGATAGGTTTCAAACCCGGCGGGATCACGAACATCCACTTCAGAAATCACATAGGCGGCCACGTTGATCCCTCCGAGACTCAATGGTGCAACCCGTTGTCGTGTTAGGCAATCGTCTGGATGATGCCGCCCTCGGCACGCAGCGCGGCGCCATTGGTGGCCGAGGATTCCTTCGAGCTGACATAGACCACCATGTTGGCGATCTCTTCGACGCTGGCGAAACGCTGCAGCAGCGAACTCGGGCGATGCGTCTTGACGAATAGCGCCCCGGCTTCATCGACCGATTGCCCGTTCTGTTTGGCGAGATCCTTCACGAAAGTCTCGACGCCTTCGGACATCGTCGGTCCCGGCAAAACCGAATTCACTGTCACTTTGGTGCCGCGCGTCAGTTCAGCGAGGCCGCGCGACACCGCGAGCTGCGCGGTCTTGGTCATGCCGTAGTGGATCATCTCGCTCGGGATGTTGACGGCGGATTCCGAGGAGATGAAAACGATGCGGCCCCAGTTGCGCTTCAGCATGCCCTGCATGTAAGCGCGCGACAGCCGGATGCCGGACATCACGTTGACCTCGTAGAAGCGGGTCCAGTCCTCGTCGGGAATATCGAAGAAGCCTTTTGGCTCAAAGATGCCGGCATTGTTGATGAGGATGTCGACGTTGGGCAGCGCGGCGGCCAATGCCTTGCATCCCGCTGCGGTGGAGACGTCGGCGGCGACGCCTTTCACCTTGGCGCCCGGCACAGCTTTTGTGATCGCAGCGATGGCGGCATCCACCTTCGGCTGGGTGCGGCCGTTGACCACGACCTCGGCCCCTGTCGCCGCGAGGCCTTTGGCGATGGCATGGCCGATGCCCGACGTCGAGCCGGTAACCAGCGCCGTCTTCCCGGTCAAATCGATCTTCATTTGTCTGCTCCATCCAATGATGGAGTTGATATCGGAACTCACGGCCACATGCGCAATCGCAAGTCACGCGCGGTTGATACCAATAAAAAAGCGGCGCACCAGGCGCCGCTTTCTCTAAATACCAGTAGCGAAGCTGCTTTAAGCGGCTTCGGCCTTCTTTTCCTGCGTCGGGCCGGAATCGAGGCCCTTGGCATCAACGTCGCGGTCGACGAATTCGATCAGCGCCATCGGCGCGTTGTCGCCGTAGCGGAAGCCGGCCTTGATGATGCGGGTGTAGCCGCCCTGACGATCCTTGTAGCGGGTCGCCAGCACATCGAACAGCTTGCGGACCTGATCCTGGTCTTTCATCTCGCTGATCGCCTGGCGGCGCATCGACAGGCCGCCCTTCTTGCCAAGGGTGACAAGCTTCTCGACGATCGGGCGCAATTCCTTGGCCTTCGGCAGCGTGGTGATGATCTGCTCGTGCTTGATCAGCGACGCGCACATGTTGGCGAACATCGCCTTGCGATGCTCGGCCGTTCGGTTGAGCTTACGATGAACCTTACCGTGACGCATGATATTCAATCCTCATATTCAATTGCCACGACGGTTCGTCGGACATGTTTCAGGTGGGCTGCCTGCGTTCGCCCGGGACGTGATGGCCGGAGAGTTACCCGGCCATCCGCCAATCATCTTGCTTAGTAGTGGTCTTCGAAGCGCTTGGCCAACTCGTCGATATTCTCCGGCGGCCAGCCGGGCACTTCCATGCCGAGGTGCAGACCCATCTGGGCGAGCACTTCCTTGATTTCGTTCAGCGACTTGCGACCGAAGTTCGGCGTGCGAAGCATTTCGGCTTCCGACTTCTGAACGAGGTCGCCGATATAGACGATGTTGTCGTTCTTCAGGCAGTTTGCCGAACGCACCGAAAGCTCGAGCTCGTCGACCTTCTTGAGGAACGCCGGGTTGAAGGCGAGATCCGGAATGACTTCCTGCGCGACTTCCTTGCGGGGCTCTTCGAAGTTCACGAACACGTTGAGCTGGTCCTGCAGGATGCGCGCGGCATAGGCCACGGCGTCATCCGGCGTCAGCGCGCCGTTGGTCTCGATGGTCATGGTGAGCTTGTCGTAGTCGAGGATCTGGCCCTCGCGGGTGTTCTCGACCTTGTACGACACCTTGCGAACCGGCGAGTACAGGCTGTCGACCGGGATCAGGCCGATCGGCGCATCTTCCGGACGGTTGTGCTCGGCGGCGACGTAGCCCTTGCCGGCGGCCACGGTGAATTCCATGCGAATCTCGGCGCCCTCGTCGAGGGTGCAGATCTGCAGGTCGGGATTGAGCACGGTCACATCGCCGACGGTCTGGATGTCGCCAGCGGTCACAGCGCCCGGGCCCTGCTTCTTCACGACCATGCGCTTCGGGCCTTCGCCCAGCATCTTGATCGAGATGTCCTTCACGTTCAGCACGATGTCGGTGACGTCTTCACGCACGCCGGCAATCGAGGAGAACTCATGCAGCACGCCGTCGATGTGCACCGACTGCACGGCAGCGCCCTGCAGCGATGACAGCAGGATGCGGCGCAGCGCATTGCCGAGGGTCTGGCCAAAACCGCGCTCGAGCGGCTCCGCAACCAGGGTCGCGAAACGGGTCGGATCGCTGCCAGGGGTCACCTGGAGCTTGTTCGGCCGAATAAGTTCCTGCCAATTTTTCTGGATCGTCACTGTGTCACCCATGCCATCATACTCTCTGGCGTTGGAGATCGCGGTTCGTCCGCGCGATATCAATCAAAAGCAAACGCGGGCAGCCGATGCCACCCGCGGTCGAAAAATCAAACGCGCCGACGCTTGCGCGGGCGGCAACCATTGTGCGGGATCGTGGTGACGTCGCGGATCGAAGTCACCGTGAAGCCCGAAGCCTGCAGCGCGCGGAGCGCCGATTCACGGCCCGAACCGGGGCCCGCGACTTCAACTTCCAGCGTCCGCATGCCATGCTCCTGCGCCTTCTTCGACACGTCCTCAGCAGCAACCTGCGCCGCATAGGGGGTCGACTTGCGCGAGCCCTTGAAGCCCATCGTGCCGGCCGACGACCAGGCAATGGTGTTGCCCTGCGCGTCGGTGATGGTGATGGTCGTGTTGTTGAACGACGAATTCACGTGCGCAATGCCGGATGCGATGTTCTTGCGTTCACGGCGGCGGACGCGTGTGGCTTCCTTGCCCATACTAAAACCTTTCCTACGATCTCAAACGCCGCCGTAATGCCAGCGGCTACACCTCAATAACGAATGCG
>JAQGKA010000428.1 GCA_028290355.1 Tardiphaga sp.
CTTCGGGTCATGGACGCCTCCATTATGCCCAGGATCATCAGCGCCAACACGAACGCCACCGTCATGGCGGTCGCCGACAAGGGCGTCGATCTTCTGACTGGGACCTACACAGGGCGCGTTGCCGCCGCGCAGTAAACCTGCCCGGCCATAGGGACCACGCCTTATCCACGACGCGAAGCCCGTCACCATCCTTCGGAATGGCGTGTACAGGACCTGAGCCACCAGGCTGCGGTGGCAAGCCCCTGAAGGTTGCGTCGGCTTCCAGCAGTGTGCGACAGCCGGGGCGCAGCGAACTCGTGGGAGAGTGGCATCGTGAGCGGTTATGGAACGGCCGCTGTTGGCGCGAAGCGGTCGTTGAGGTGTGGATGGTAGATCTCACTGGCTCGCGCTGGCTGGACTTAGCCCCAACATTCTCTTGATAGGCTGGTCCGACCAGGACGGTCTACCGCCGATCGCTCCGATTTGTGCAAAGGCACCAGATCATGCTCGATCATTTCGGTTCCGGGACCATCTGTGACCAAACGTGCAAGTGGGGTATCGAGTGGGATACTTGTGGACCATGATGATGGCGGTCGCCGATAATTCCAGCGCGCGCTTCACCACCTCGCGCGGATAGACCGGCGTGTGATCGACGGTGCCAACCTGCTGCACCTCGTCCGATATCAATTGGTTGCGCTTGTCGAGAAACAGGATACGAAACTGCTCCTTGTCGGCGAATGCCATCGCGGTGCGGCAATAGTCGATCACTGTCGCCCATGACGACAATACGGTGCGCTGCTTCAACTGCCCCTTGGCGACGCGGCTCACGGCAGCTGCGATCAGCTTGATCTCGGTGATCGCGGCCTCGCCGAGGCCGCCGACTTCGCGCAGCGCGCATCTGGCGCATGTACGGCTTCGGCGAAGGAGCCGAATTTTGTGATCAGCGCTTTCGCCAGCGGCTTGACGTCGCGGCGCGGCAGCGCGCGAAACAGCACCATCTCAAGCAATTCGTAATCGCTCAGCGCGTCGGCTCCGACGCCGCGGAAACGTTCGCGCAGCCGTTCGCGATGGCCGTGGTAATGCGGCGCATCGGCGAATCCTGATGGGGAGAGCGGATCGTTGGTATCTGCGGGCATGGACGCAAACAGGCCAGTGAGCGATGCTCACCAGCATGCCGTGCCCGACAGCTTTTGCAACCACGAATTGCCGAATGTAGGCAAGCAGCCTTAGATCAAGTGCCTTGGATCAAGTGCTTTGGATCAAGCCGCGGTCGGCGGCTTTTCGCCGTGGCGCTTCGACAGCGTGAAAATCTCAACCCCGGTGGGGGTGACGCCGACGGTGTGCTCGAACTGCGCCGAGAGCGAGCGGTCGCGGGTCACCGCGGTCCAGCCATCGGACAGCACTTTGACGTGCGGCTTGCCGAGATTGATCATCGGCTCGATGGTGAAGAACATGCCGGGCTTCAGCGGCACGCCTTCGCCGGGGCGGCCGACATGGATGATGTTCGGCTCGTCGTGAAACATGCGACCGAGACCGTGGCCGCAGAAATCGCGGACCACGCTCATCTGCTGCGGTTCGACGAAGCTCTGGATGGCGTGGCCGATGTCTCCGGTGGTGGCGCCGGGTTTCACCGCGGCGATGCCGCGCATCAGCGATTCATAGGTGACGTCGATCAGCCGCTCGGCCTTCCGGGCGATCGGTCCGACGGCGTACATCCGGCTGGAATCGCCATACCAGCCATCGACGATGAAAGTGACGTCGATATTGACGATATCGCCTTCCTTCAGCGCGCGGTCGCCGGGCATGCCGTGGCAGACCACGTGGTTGATCGAGGTGCAGGTGGAATAACGGTAGCCCCGGTACATCAGGGTGGCGGGATACGCGCCATAGCTAAAGGCGAAGTTACGGACGAAATCGTCGATTTCGGAGGTCAGCACCCCCGGTTTGACCAGATCGGTGAGGTCGTCGAGGCACTGCGATACCAGCGCGCCGGCCTTGCGCATGCCGGCAAAGGCGCCGGGGCCGTGCAGCTTGATCTGCCCGGTCTTGCGCTGGGAGGTTTCGGAGGCTTCGACGTAGCTCATCAGGTGATCTTGCCAGGCGGGTCTGTGACGGGAATATGTAATTTGAAGCCCCAATTTAATGATCGGGGCGCTCAGCGCAAGCCAGAGCTGCCGCGTTGCAGGCTCATGGCTCTGTTATGGCTCGATCGGTACCGGTCCGGCCAGGATGAGGCCATCGTGGCTGATCGCGCAGGTATAGGCGATCGCCTCGACCCCGGCGGCGCGGGCCGTGTCGAAGGCCCGTCCATAGGCCGGATCGATGTCCCGGGCCAGCGCAAAGGCGGTGGAGGAGCCGATCTGGATCACGAACAGCATCACGGCGCGGGCGCCCGCTGCCGCCACGATGGCCAGTTCTTCCAGATGCCGGGCGCCGCGCGCAGTTACTGAATCCGGAAATTCGGCGAGGCCTAGCCGGCGCATCATGTGCACGTTCTTGACTTCGACATAACAGGGCGGACGCGCCGGATCTTCCAGCAGGAAGTCGACCCGCGACGCTGCGCCATACTTCACCTCGCGGCGAATACTGGCGTAGCCGGCCAGCTCCGGGATCGCCTGTGCCGCCAGCGCCTCGGCGACGATGGCGTTGGGGTGCATGGTGTTGACGCCGACCAGTTCGGAGCCGCCGCCGAAATCGGCTTCGATCAGTTCCCACGAATACGGCAGCTTGCGCGTCGTGCTCGGCGACTTCGACAGCCAGACCCGCGCGCCGGTTGCCTGCAGCCCGATCATGGCGCCGGGATTGGCGACATGCGCGGTGATCACGCTGCCATCGGTCAGCTCGACGTCTGCGAGGAAGCGCTTGTAGCGCCGCAGCAGCGTCGCTGGAATGAGTTCGACGGCAAATTTCATGACGATCAGGTGGGAACTTCGACCACGGTTTCCACCGGCAGTGCGCCGCCGCGAATCCGCAATTCGCGCACCGGATAGGGCACCCGGATGCCTTCGCGCTTGAACGCATCCCACAGCGACAGCATGACGTCGCTGCGGACGATGTCCATTCCGTCCGGCTCGGAAATCCAGAACGTCAGCGAGAACTTCATGCCGGCCTCGGCGAATTCGGTGAGAAGGCAGTTCGGTGGCTTCAGCTTGGTGGCGCGCGGCGTTGCGGCAGCAACATCGATGGCGAGCTTGCAGACCAGCCGGGGATCGGCGTCGTAATTGGTGCCGAAATTGACTTTTATCAGCGTGTCCTTGTCGGTGTAGGTCCAGTTCACCACCTTCTGGGTGATCAGGTCCTCGTTCGGGATCAGGAATTCGCGGCCATCGCCGGCGGCGACCGAAATATAGCGCGTGTTCATTGCGCTGATCCGCCCCGAACTGTCGCCAATGGTGACGAGATCGCCGGGCTTCACCGATTTGTCCGCCAGCAGGATCACGCCGCTGATGAAATTGGCGACGATCTTCTGCAGGCCGAAACCGATGCCGACGCCGACCGCGCCGGAGAACACCGCCAGCGCCGAGAGATTGATGCCGACTGCGCCCATCACCAGCGCGACGGCGAAGATCATCAGCAGCAGCCGCATCAGCTTGGTCAGCAACACCTGGATCGACGGCGTCAGGTCGCGGGACTGGTTGATGCGGCCCTCGATGAAATTGCTGGCGACGTTCGACAGCCACAGCGCCACGGCCAGCAGCACGCCGAGCTTGATCAGCAGCAGCGGCGTCAGCCTGAGACCGCCAAGGTCGATGCCGATCGAATCCAGCATCTCGACGGTCGGATCGAGCTGGCCAAGAATGCTCAGCGCGGCGACGAACCAGGCCGAGATCGAGACCAGCCGGACCATGAATTCATTGCGGATCACGCTAGTGACGAGCCTTATCACCAGCCACGCCAGCGCCAGCTTGGCGGAGACCGCCAGCAGGTAGCTGCGGCTCGGCCACGTCGAGCTCAGCATCACCACGCGGGCGAGGGTCATCAGCACCGCGAAGGCGGCGGTGGATGAACTGCCGATCAGGATGCGCGCGAACATCCGCAGCGGCGCCGGCCAGCCCATCGCCAGCGAAGTCATGTCGATCCGGGACCGGATGGCGGCTCCGATCGCAAAGGCCATTCCGCCGCCGGCCATCATCAGCCCGAGCTGGAAGTAAAACCACGGCGAGGTCACTTCCGCGCCAAATGAGCGGGCTGTGGCGAGCAGGAATTCGTGGGTATCGTTGAGGTCGGGCATCGTCAAAATCTCATCTCGCGCGAAAGCACCGCCGCGCCGCGTAATTGATTCGAATGAGCAGTAGATTCACACAAGCGCCACGTCAGCGCCATCGACTGCGGATGTTGAAGTGCCAGCATTTGCCAGCAAATCAGGCACAATGTCGCTGCGGGCAGAAATCGGTTGGCCTCGAAGAGGGGCGACGATAAGGATGCAGTTGCAAGTATTTATGACTGCGGAGCTCCATGGCCTCACTTGATTCAGTCAGCATCGCCATCCTGCTTGGCGCCGTTCTGGTGATGGCCGGTATTCTGTCAAGCCTGCTTGCGCTGCGCTTCGGTGCGCCGTTGCTGCTGTTCTTCTTGTTCATCGGCATGCTGGCCGGCGATTCCGGCCCCGGCGGGCTGCGGTTCGACGACGTGCACACCACCTATCTGGTCGGTTCGGTGGCGCTGGCGCTGATCCTGTTCGATGGCGGGCTGAAGACGCGGTTTCAAAGCATTCGGGCGGTACTGGCGCCGTCGATGGTGCTGGCCACCGTCGGTGTGCTGCTGACGGCCCTGATCACCGCGCCGGTGGCCAAATATGCCCTCGACCTGAACTGGACCGAAGCGCTGCTGATCGGCGCCGTCGTCGCCTCGACCGATGCGGCCGCGGTGTTTCTGCTGGTCCATGCGCAGGGCCTGCGTCTGCGGCCCCGCGTCGGTGCGACGCTGGAAGTCGAATCCGGCACCAACGATCCGTTCGCGGTGTTCCTCACTCTGATGCTGGTGAAACTGATCGCGCTGGGCGACACTTCGGCCGGTCATGTCGCGATGGAATTTGCCCAGGAGGCGCTGCTCGGCACCCTGATCGGCGTGGTCGGCGGCCGGCTCGTGGTGCTGGCGCTGAACCGCGTCGCTCTGCCGCAGGGACTGCATGCGCCGTTCGTCTGCACCGCGGCGCTGGTGATCTTTGGGCTGGCGCAGATCTTCCATGCCTCCGGCTTCCTCGCGGTCTATCTCGCCGGCATCATCATCGGCAACCGGCCGACCCGCGCGCACAATTCGGTGGTGGCGTTTCTGGATGCTGCGACCTGGCTGGCGCAGATCGTGATGTTCGTGCTGCTCGGCCTGCTGGTGTCGCCGCAGCGTCTGGTGAGCAGCATCGTTCCGGCGGTTGCGGTGGCGTTCGTCCTGATGCTGGTGGCGCGGCCGATTGCCGTGTTCCTGTGCCTGGCGCCGTTCCGCTTCAACTGGCGCGAGAAGGCGTTCGTTGCCTGGGTCGGCCTGCGCGGCGCGGTGGCGATCTTCCTGGCGTCGATCCCGATGCTGGTTGGGCTGCCGAAAGCCTATCTCTATTTCGACGTCGCCTTCGTCGTCGTGATCATTTCGCTGCTGCTGCAGGGCTGGACCCTGGCCGTTGCCGCGCGAAAGCTCCACGTCGCGCTACCGCGTACCGATAAGGGGCCACGCCGCATCGAACTCGATCTGCCCGGCCAGCTCAAGCAACAGCTGGTCGGCTATTCCGTGCGGCCGAAGAGCCTGTATCTGAAGCGCGGCCTGATTCCGTCCTGGTCGAAGCCGACGCTGGTCATTCGCGACCAGCACATCCTTTCGCCCGCCGAAGCCGATCCGGTCGCGGCCGGCGACTACATCTATCTGCTGGCGCCGCCCGAGAAAGCCGAGGCGCTGGATCGCTTCTTCGTCGACATGCCGCCGAGTTCGGCGCCGGACCCGCATCTGCTCGGCGACTTCGTGGTGTCCGGCGAGATTACCCTCGGCGATCTCGCGGCCATTTATGGCATTGCCGTCGATCCGGATCAGGCGAGCCTGACCCTGGCCGACTATTTCGACGTCCATCTCGACCATGCGCCGACTGTCGGCGCTGCCTTGCCGGTCGATACCATCGATCTGGTCGCACGCAGCCTCGGCGGTGGCCGCGTCAATGTAGTGGGTCTGCGGTTGCCGGAGGACGAAGATCCGGTGCCGAAGCTGACGCGCACGGCAGCGCTGAAGCGTAAATTGGCTGAGTTGTGGTCTTCGCTGTCCGGCGCCTGATCGCCATCAGGCCTGGGGCAGGACTTCGGTGCCGCCAAACGCCGCGACACGGCCGCGCTTCAGCATGACGATCTGTGTCGCCAGCTGCCGCATTTCGTCGGCATCGTGGCTGACATAGACCATCGGCACGTCGGCCTCGTCGCGCAGCCGCACCAGATAGGGCAGGATTTCTGCCTTGCGTTCTTCGTCCAGCGCGCCGAGGGGCTCATCGAGCAACAGCAGCCGTGGCCGTGACAGCAAGGCGCGGCCCAGCGCGACGCGCTGCCGCTCGCCGCCGGACAGGCCGCCGGGTCGGCGATCCAGCAGGTTTCCGATGTCGAGCAGATCGGCGATGCGGCTTTCCTGTGCCGGATCGCGGGCGAGGCGGTTCATCCGCCGCCCGTAATCGAGATTTTGCGCGACGTTGAGATGTGGAAACAGCCGCGCATCCTGAAACACGTAGCCGATGCGGCGGCGATGTGACGGAAGGTGAACGCCTGCCGCCGTATCGTCGAGCACGTCGCCGTCGATGGCAATGACGCCGCGATCGGGCTTCACGAGACCGGCGATCATGCTGACCAGCGAGGTCTTGCCGGCGCCGGACGAGCCGAACAGGCCGGTGACGCGGCCTTCGCTCGCGAACGCCACTTCGACTGAAAAATCACCAAGTTTCTTGAAGACGTCAACGCGCAGCACGGTCAATTCCCATGCAGGCGTTGCGTCGCGCGGCGCGCGAACCATTCCGATGCGATCAGCGCGGAAAAGGCGATGGCGATGGAGATGACCACCAGCCGCAACGCGGCGGTGTCGCCATCCGGTGTCTGGATCAGCGAATAGATCGCCGAAGAAATCGTCTGGGTCTCGCCGGGAATATTGGACACGAAGGTGATGGTGGCGCCGAATTCGCCGATCGCCTTGGCGAAGCCGAGCACCATGCCGGCCCACACGCCGGGCATGGCCAGCGGCAGCGTCACCGTAGCAAACACTTTCCACGGTGCTGCGCCCAGCGTTCCCGCCGCCTGCTCAAGTTTGCGGTCCACCGCCTCGATCGACAGCCGGATCGGCCGCACCAACAAGGGAAACGACATCACGCCGCAGGCCAATGCCGCGCCGGTCCAGCGAAACGCGAAGACGATACCGAGATGTTCGGCGAGCCAGGCGCCGACCAGGCCGCGCTTGCCAAGCGTCAGCAGCAGCAGATAGCCGGTCACGACCG
>JAQGKA010000471.1 GCA_028290355.1 Tardiphaga sp.
GCAAGGCTCGAGCCGAGCGCGAAGGTCGAGGTGTAGATCAGGCTGACGTTGACGCCCATCAAGGCTGCGGTGTCGTGATCCTGGAATGTGGCGCGCATGGCGCGGCCGAGCTTGGTGCGGTTGATCAGCATGTAGGCAATGACGATCAGCAGCGCCGCGGCGGCCAGCACGAACAGCCGCAGCCAGGATACCGAGATCGGGCCCAGCACCAGCGGCGCATCGGGGAACGGGTTCGAGACCGATTTCGCCACGCCGCCCCAGATCCACAGCGCGCCGGACTGCATCGCAATCCAGGCGCCGATCATCACCAGCATGGTGGTATCGATATCGGAGCCACGCAGCGGCCGCAGCAACAGCAATTCGATGGCGGCGCCAAGCAGCCAGCCGGCGACGATCGCGATCGGCAGCGCGAGAAAGAAATTCACGCCGAGCTGGTGCACGACGATGAACATCATGTAGGCGCCGAAGGTGTAGAGCACGCCGTGGGTGAAATTCACCACATTCATGATGCCAAAGATCAGCGTCAGCCCGATGCCCAGCAGCGCATAGGTGCCGCCGAGGACGAGCATGTTGACCAGATGTTGCAAAAGTTCGTTCAAATCATTCCCTCTTGGTCATTCCGGGATTCGCCACAGACGGCTGTTGCCGGCTGTGGCGAAGACCCGGAATCTCGAGATTCCGGGTTCGCGCGCAGCTCACGCTGCTCGCGCCCCGGAATGACGTCTTCAAACTCAAAGCGTCTTCATGCCGACCTTGCCGTCGGTGATTTCGATCAAATAAACGTTCGGCATGCTCTGGCCGCTCTCCTGGCCGGCGGGGCCCGACTTCTGGAACACGATGTCGCCGTTCAGGCCCTTGATGTTGATCTGCCACAGTGCGGCCTTGATCGCCGCCGGCTCTGCCTTGCCGGCCTTCTCGATGGCGGCTGCGGCGGTGCGGATGCCGTCATAGCCGCGGAAGCTTTCGGTCACGCCGGCGAATTCGAAGCCGCGCTTCTTCCATTCGGTGATGAAGTAGTTGGTGGCTTCCGGATTCGGGGTCTTGTCGGGAAACCACGGCAGGAAGGTCGTCAGATGCATGGTGCCGTTGGCCGCGGCACCCGCCTGCGCGATGATCTGATCCGGGTTCTGCGAACCGCCGGTGGTAATGATGCGCTTCTTCAGGCCGATTGCGGCGGCCTGCTTGAAGATCAGCGTGAGCTGATCGACAGCCGTCGTCACGATGATGGTTTCGGAATCGGTCGCCTTCAGCTTGGAGAGCTGCGCGCTCATGTCCTGCGCCGACTGGTCCATGGTCTCGACCTGGCCGATGGTGATGCCCTTGTCCTTCATCATCTTGCCGAAATCTTCTGCGGTGCCGCGGCCCCAGTCATTGTTGATGACGAGGAAGTCGACTTTCTTCAATTCAAGCTTGTCGACGATCTTGCTGAATGCCGCGGCCTCGACCGCCGACGGCGGCGAGATGCGGAAGATGTAGGGATTGCCTGACGTGGTGATCTTGCCTGCCGAGGAGGTCTCGACCACCATCGGTACTTCGTATTCGACCAGCTTCGGCATCACGGCGAGCGTGAGGCTGGAGCCCCAGGCGCCCATCATGACCGGCGTCTTGTCGCGCGTGATCAGCTTTTCCGCCACCGCAGCAGCTTCGGTCGGGTTGCTCTTGTTGTCTTCGATGACCAGTTCGATCTTCTTGCCGAGCAGGCCGCCCTTGGCGTTGATTTCGTCGGCGGCAATCTTGGCGCCGTTGACAACATAGGTACCCGATGCGGCGAAGGCGCCGGTCAAGGGTTCGTTGACACCGATCTTGATGGTTTGCGCATATGCTACGCCATCAAACAGAGCGAGCGCCAGGGCGATCGCCGGAACAGCTTTGAACGTTCGTGTCATGTAGTTCTCCAATCTAACGCTGTTGAAAACTGCGCAGTCCAAACTTCGCCGTTCCGCCAGGTGCGCGAACGTCGATCCTTCACGCTCGGTCTCCGTCTCGTCCGATGAGCCGGCGGACAAACGTCGCCGCACGCTCACGCAAAAGACCGAAGATCAGCGAAATTCCATTGAGATCGGCGGCCCGCGTAGCGGACTCGCTCGTTGCGCCCGACAGCCGTCGATCGAGATTGCCGGCGAACTCCGCGATCAATCGCGCCGCGAGATCGCGCACGAGCCCGCTGCGGCCGACCTGCGCCAGCATGCCGGTCAGGCTGTAGCCGATCGACAGTTCGACCGATGTCGCGGCGCCGTCTTCGATCCGCAGCAGCCGGTAGCGGATTTCGCCCTGCGTGGAGGAGCGGCTGCGCTGGTCGGTGCCGACGCCGAGGATGCGGCCGGACAAAGTCGCGGGATCGCGTTCGACCCGCGCGGCGCCGTTGAAATTCGCGGAGATCGGTCCGATCTTGACCCGGATCGCGCCTTCGACGCGCTGCGGTGTCGGCACGCCGGTCAGCGACGCACCGGGCAGGCACGACGCGACGGCGGCGATGTCATCGAACAGCGCAAATACTTTTTGCGGCGGATGGGCGACGCTGAACTGCTGTTCGAGGATGGTGGACGGGGTGAAGTCGGGAATGTCGAGCGGTGCAATCGCGTACGCCGTTTCGGCCGTGGCCGGGCGCGCTGGCACAGCCTTCTCCGCACTCACGCACGCCTTGTGGCCGGATCCTACCGGTCCGAGACTCTTGCGGCCGGCATGCGGCTCCGGCGCGATGTCGCGGGCGCGACGCGCCGAGATCACCGACTGCACGGCGTTGATGATGCCGACATAGCCGGTGCAACGGCACAGATTGCCGCTCATGCCGATCCGGATCTGCTGTTCGTCGGCTTCCGGCAGCCGCCGCACCAGATCGCGCGCCGACACCAGCATGCCCGGCGTGCAATAGCCGCACTGCAAGGCGTGCTCGCGGGTGAACGCCGCGCGCAATTCGATCGCGATTTCGTCGTCGTCGAGGCCTTCGATGGTAGTGACGTCAGCGCCGTCGCAGGCGACGGCATAGGTGATGCAAGAACGCGCCGGCACGCCGTCGAGCAGCAACGTGCAGGCGCCGCAGACGCCGTGCTCACAGCCAAGATGGGTGCCGGTGAGATCAAGCCTGTCACGCATCAGATCGGCGAGGCTCGTGCGCGGCTCGACGAGAGCGTTGACGGCACGGTTGTTGACGGTGAGTTCGATGGTGTTCATGCCGCGGCCTCCGCGATAGCCTTGCGCAGCACGGCAACGTGGATGTGCCGGTCGGCGGCATGGGTGATGCCGGCCTTCGCGAGCAGCGCATCGGCCACGCGGGCGTCGAAACGCTTGGCGAAATCGCCGGTGATGCGACCGCCGAACAGTTCGGCGTCCTCGACAATGATCGGTGCAGCCTCGACGGCGCCGATCACCACGCGCGCAGTGCCGGCGTCGGGATCGATCAGCACCGCGCCGATGGCATGGGCAAACTCGCCGGTCTTGCGGCAGGCCTTCGCGTAGCCCCAGCGCGCCAACGCGGCGAAAGCGGGAATGCGCACGCTGGCAACCATCTCGCCCGGCTGCAGCACGCTTTCCAGCGCACCAAGGATAAAGTCTTTCATGGCGACGTGGCGCGTGGCGGCCACGCTGCGCAGCGTCAGCGTCGCACCCAGCGCCGACAGCGCGGAGACCCAGTCCGCGGAGGGATCGGCATGACTGAGCGAGCCGCCAATGGTGCCGCGATTGCGCACCGCGCGATAGGCGATGGCGCTGGCGACGCGCTGCATGGCGCCGCGGGTGACGTCGGGAATGCGGCCGTCCTCGATGTCGGCATGGGTGACGCAGGCGCCGATCAC
>JAQGKA010000517.1 GCA_028290355.1 Tardiphaga sp.
TAGATCGTCACGGCGGTGCTGGTGAACATCACCCCGCCCTGCAGGATGGTGAAGATGGACCAGAGAAGGATGCTCCAGAAGTAGACCATCTTGGAGCCAAAGCGGTCGAGCAACCGTCCGCCCGGGATCTGGCCGATGACGTAGGACCAGCCGAAGGCCGAGAAGATGAAGCCCATCTTTGCGTTCCAGCTCGACCGGCGCCGTCAGCCCGTTCGTTGGGTCCGGCGTTTCATTCCGCATCCTGATCATGGTCGCAGCAGCGGCACTGATGCTTGAGGGAAGCGGAATCGTAAGGTCGATGATATGCGTTCCGCCGCCCGGCAAAAATGCAACGCTCGGCCCGGAAGCGCGCGCTGCGGCCGGACCGTTCAATGCTTGCCCGTCTTGATCAGTCACGTTTGCGCTCCATTGCCACCATGATCCCGCATCGCCTGTCATGTCGTTCAGAAGCGCAACATCTCCGCGGCGCCATTCCGACTGCGGCGTCTCAGGCTACGCACGAACTCATGCTAGGCGACCTCAACCTCGTGGGCTCGCCCGCCATCAACTTTCAATGCGCACATTCCGGTTGCGAACCTGACGACCTGCTGCGCCATCATGCCGAGGTTTCGCTCGACATCGGCGTCGAGACAGGCCTCGCCATCGAACACCTTGTTGGCTGTGTTGATCATGACGCCGAGTGGCGTGTTCCAGCCGCGCAGCGCATGCACGACGGAGCGCAGCGCCGACAGCGTGGCGCCTGCCGCCTGCCAGCCGCCGGCACAAGCGATGGTACCGACCGCACGATCGTCAAAATAGATGCGCTCGTCCCGGCTCATGTCCTCGGTGTAATCGAGCGCGTTCTTGATCAGGCCGGAAATGCCGCCGTGATAGGCGGGTGCAGCGAGAATGATTCCGTCTGCCTCGCGCAGCGCCCGAACGAAAGCCACAGCGCGCGCGTCGCGCGTCGCATCGGACGGATTGTAGAGTGGGAACGACAGCGACGGACCGTCGAACATCTGCACCCGCGCGCCCGCCAGCTTCGCCACCTGAAGCGCATAGCGCGCCGCCAGTTCGGAGGACGAGTTCGGCCGTTGCGTGCCCCCGATGCCGACAATCAGCGGCGCGCGCGGTTTGTCAAATTGTGCGTTCATCATGTCTTTCCGCTTGAAATCGCTTGCGAACCTGAGGTCGCCAAAACTCGGGCCGCCGGTTTCAAGGACCGGGAGGCGGCAGGAAATCGACTTCGTGCAGAGCGGCCAGCCGCACCACTTCAGCCGGATCGGGCACGTTGTGGATCGCGTTGAACAACTCGAACAGCTTTCGCGTGGGCGACACCCAGAACAGGCACTTCACCGTCCGCCCCGACTTGTTGAAGATGCCGTGGGGAATGCCCTGCGGCATGCGAGCAAGGTCCCCGGGCTTGGCTTGGCCTGCCCTTCCTTGCCGTCGAGCCAGAAACCGAGCGTGCCTTCCAGCATGTAGACAAATTCGTCCTGGGTCGGGTGAATATGCGGCGGTACAAATGTCTCCGGCGGAAACGTCGCATGCCAGGACAGCGAGTTCTCCGACAACTGCTTCGGCACATAAATCTGGCCGAGGATATTCCAGGTAATGTCCTGAACGCTTGGCACTGGTGATGCCGGGGGTCATGATCATCGCGACGATCCTTTGTGAATGAAGAACGGCGTTATTCGGCGGCCACGGAAAGCTCGGCATCCGCGAGCCGGCGCCGTTCCTTCAGCATCGGGATGACGTCGTTGGCGAGGCCGGTGATGGTGCGCACGACCTTCCAGTGCGGCATGTTTCCGCGATGGATCTGGAAGATGACGCGGCTGGTCTGCGCCTCTTCCGCCCATTTCTCGATGGAATCCGCCACCGTCTTTGCGGTGCCCGCAACGACCCGGAACTGCTGACGGATCTGCGCCCAGTCGAACGCGCCGCCGTGGCTGGAGGGCAGCATGCGGCCGTTGCGCTTCTGGAATTCATCCATCGACAGATAACCCGGCGCAT
Source organism: Tardiphaga sp. (assembly GCA_028290355.1). Lineage (GTDB taxonomy): Bacteria > Pseudomonadota > Alphaproteobacteria > Rhizobiales > Xanthobacteraceae > Tardiphaga. Next base: position 1,993 of record JAQGKA010000517.1, read on the forward strand.
CGATGAAGCGGCCGGCGCGGGTCAGCGTGGTGAAGAAGTAGCGGACATGCGGCTCCATCTCCGCCAGCGCGCTCTCGTCGTCGTCGCCGATATAGCACATGCAGACGATCGGCACCTGCGCCGGGCGGATCGTGTGGCCGTAATGCGCGGCGCGCTCCTTCAGCGTCTTTTGCGCTGCGAGCTGCGAGGCAATCGGGCTGAAGGTGGAGGAATAGCCAAAGCCCATTTCGGCCGCGAGTTCGATTGTGCCGGGGCTGCCAGATCCGACCAGATAGACCGGTGGATGCGGCTGCTGGTAGGGCCTCGGCCACATGTTCAGATAGCGGTAGTTGTAGAAGCGGCCGGAATGGCTGATGGGGCCTTCCTGGGTCCACATCTTCATGATCACCTCCAGCGCCTCGCGCTGGCGCTCGCGGGCGGTGACCGGATTGACGTTGCTCGACCAATACTCCATCGGCGTACCCAGCGGGAACGCGAATTCCATGCGGCCACCAGACATCACGTCCAGCATCGCATAGGATTCCGCGAGGCGATGCGGATGGTCGAGGCCTGCCGGCGTGCCCATCACGCAGATCTTTCCCTTGGTCTGCGGGATCAGCGCCCCGGCCAGGATCGACGGGATCGGCATCAGGCTGTAGGGCGTGTTGTGGTGTTCGTTGATGCAGACGCCGTCGAAGCCGAGCTTGTCGGCGAGAACGAGCTCGGACAAATAGCGCTCGTAATATTCATGACCCTTCTTCGGATCGAAATGCTTGTTCGGGAAATCGACCCACAGCGACTCGTAGTCGTCGATATTCTCTGGCAGATCGTAATACGGCATGAAGTGCCAGGCGAGAAACTCGGTATCGGGAAGAATGGGCATGATGATCCCTTTGTCGGTTGCCGGTGCCGCGGTGGGTTGAATGGTCAGGCCTGGATAGGTGAAGCAGCGATGTCCGCAGATGATTTTTCTGCGGCGGCGAATTTGGCGCGGGTGGCCTCAGGGCTGATCAGGAGCCACGCGACGATCGCGAACACGATCTGGATGCAGCCCAGGATGACGAAGCCGGTGGCATAGCCCTGCGCCTGGGTTGCGCCGCGCTCTACCAGCACGCCCATGAAATAAGGCGCCAGCGAGCCGGCGAACGCATTGGCCAGCGCCACATACAGCCCGAGCATGGCGCCGCGCTGCGCCAGCGGGGTCACTTCGCCGATGATGGCCGGGCTCAGTGTCCACGCCAGCGTCGGCAGCCCGAAGCCGATGGAGAGCAGCAGGAGTTGCAGTGCGCCGGGCTGTAGATATGTCATCGAGAGTGTGCACAGGCCGCCGATCCCAAGCGCTCCGCACAGCGCCAGGCCGCGGGCAAATCGGCTGGAGACCCCGCGCTGCATCAGTTTCTGCGAAAGGTAGCTGCCGAGCAGCACCAGCACGATGCTGGCGATCCACGGCAGCGTTGTGAGCCAGCCGGCCTGGGTCGCCGAATAGCTGAGCCCCTTGAGCAGGTAGGGTGGCAGCCATGACATGAAAATGGTGATGCCGCAGGCGACCGAGAAACCGGCAAGCGTATTGCCGATGAACGTCCGGTCGAGCAGCAGTCGGAGATAGGGAACGCGCGCGACGTCGTCCGAACGCGATGCCGCCGGATTTACCTTGCCTTCAGCGCCGGTGATCATCCAGACCACGGTCCACAGCAGCGTCAGCACGGCCAGCACGCCGAATCCGGTACGCCAGCCATAGCCGACAATGATGTAGGTCACGACGGGACTGGCGAAAATGATGCCGAAGGCGGCGCCTTCGGAAACGATGCTGGTCGGAACGGCACGGTCCTTGTCTTCGAACCACTTGAAGCAGGCATGCAGCACGACGGCGAAAGCAGGCCCCTCCCCGATCCCGAGCACGACGCGCGCCGCCACGACTTCCTCCAGGGTGGTCGCCCACAGCATCGGCAATTGGGACACCGCCCAGATCGCCGCCAGCGCCGCGAGCACCCACTTGGTCGGGTAGCGGTTGATGATGAAGCCGCCGGCGATTCCGGCAATTGCGGAAAGCCAATAGGTGGAACTGGCGGCCAACCCGAACTGGCTCGGTGACAGGTTCAGGTCGCGCATGAGCGGCACCGCCGCAAAACCGAGCACAGCGCGATCGGCGAATGCCAGCACCATGAACAGCGTCAGCATGAAGACAATGTACCAGGGTTTCCAGGAGCTCGGCTGCATGATCAGGACGCCTTCTTGGTGATGTGCGCGGCGGCTCTTGCGGCGCCCGGTTTCTCCTTCAGAAAATTCAAGACGATCTCGGCGGCAGCAGCGGGCTGCTCGTCGAGAGGCAGATGTCCAACGCCCTTCATCACCTCCAGGCGTGCATGAGGTAGCAAACGGAGCCAGGTGTCGGCTTGCGCGAGCGGCTTGACGCGGTCGCCCTCGCCCCACAGCAACAGCGTGGATACGGCGACGCGATGCAGCCATTGGTCGAGCTTGGGATTGCCCGGCCGTTCCCAGATCAGGCGAGCCGACGACGTTGTTTCGCGATAGCGCAGCGTCATGAATTCGATGTCGTGCCCCTCCGGCATGAACGGCGCCAGCACCGCGGGATCGACCACCAGATAGCCGGCCAGATCCTTCGGCGGCACGCTGAACAGGTCGGTCGACGGCATGCCCTTGATCATCAGACCGCCGGGCGACACCAGCACGAGGCGCGACAGCCGCTGTGGCTGCACGATCGCGATTTCCGAGGCGATCCAGCCGCCCAGCGACGAACCTACGAGGTTGATGCGCTCGAGCCCGAGCGCGTCGAACAGGTCGAGATAATGCAGCACGTAGTCGTGGATCGACTCGATGCGGCTGTCGTCGCCCGACTCGCCGTAGCCGGGGTGATACGGGATGATGACGCGATGGGTCTTGATCCATTGCTGCGCGAAGCCGAAGCCGGTGAATGTGCCGGAGCCATGCAGGTAGACCAAGGGCTCGCCGGTCCCCGCGCTGTAGACCACGGTGGAGATGCCGTTGATCCGGATTTCGTGGCGCTCAAAGCCGTCCAGCGCCTGTTTCGTTCGATCCAGTACCGATGCCATAGAACCCCTCGATCCGCCTGAGATGTGAAGCTTGGACGAAGGCTAGGGGCGGACGGCGCAGAGCGTCACCTATCGAAAGATAGCCGATGACATTTATGCGACAGCAATACGCTTGCCGGTTGTGCGTCAGCTGTCATCATGCCCACCGAAGAGCGCCGTGATGTGCCTGCTGGCATCATCCTTGCAACGCGCCGGATAGCAGCGGGTGGACGCGATGACCGATTATATCGTTGAAGACATTTGGGAATTCCAGTCGCTCCCGACGTCGCGCACGCGCGGCGCCGACGCTCCGATCGCCGATACGCCTCAAATTCACGCTGGCGCTACGCGGGAACGCCTGTCTCTTCGGTTGAACGACGCACATCCTTCACCCCTGACGATGATCAACGCCCCCGCCGGCTACGGAAAAACGAGCCTGCTGCGGCAATGGATGGGCGAGTTAGCGCAGGCAGGATATCAACAGCTCTTCATCGGCATCGACCGTGAGCGCGCCACGATCATCCGGGGCGGCACCCGGCAGCACGTGGCCGTGCAGCTCGACGACCACCACGCGGTGATGCCGTTCATCCGCAACTGGCTCGACACGAGGGCACGCGGCGTCGTTTTGATCGATGACGGTCATTTCCTGCCGGATGCCGTCGCGCAGGCCCTGGGCAGATTCTTCCTGCAGGTCGAACTGCATGATCACGCCCTGGTGCTGGCGACGCGGCGCCCGGTCGCTATTCCGCTCGCCCGGGCGCGGACGCTCAAGCTGGTGCACGATATCGGTGTCAAGGATCTGCGCCTGACGGCGGACGAATTGCAGGCGTTCGTCAGAAGCGAACTGCAGCAGGTGTGCGATCTGCGCGCACTGGCCGAGATCGCGGAAACCACCGGCGGCTGGCCAGCCGCTGCCGGGATCTATCTGCAGCGCGCCAGGGAGATCGGCTTTGCCGCAATGTTGCGGCAGATGCAACGCGGCTCGCATCTGCTGGATGACTTCTTCGCCGAGGAGATCCTGCAGCCCCTTTCGGTGCCGCTTCAGGATTTCCTGATCAACGCCTCGGTGTTGGGAACGCTGACCGCGGGTGCCTGCAACGCAGCGCTCGATATCGAGAATGGTGCCGAACTGCTCGACGATGCGGTACGCGCCGGGCTTTTCATCGACGCCATCGATGGTTGCGGACAGGATTTCCGGCTTCACACGCTCTTCGCAACCTATCTGCAAGCGCATTCGATGCGACGCAGTCGCGCACGGCGTGATGCGATTGCATTGCGCGGCGCCGACTGGTTCGAGCGCAACAACCGACTGCCCGAAGCCTTCGACTGCGCTGTTCGTGCCGAAGCCTGGGACAGGGCTGCAACCCTGCTGGATGCGTTCGGTATGCGCGGCTGCCTGACCGGACAGGGCGCGCTTGTGACCGCGATGGCGCTCAGATTGCCGCACGGTATTCTGCGCCAGCATCCGCGTGCGGCGGTGTTCGCGGCACCCGGCGCCTCCACCGGGTGGCGGTTCGGACTCGTCGAGGATTTCCTGCGACTGGCTGCCGAAACGACCTTGCGCGATGACTCCGCCGAGGTCGAAGGCCTCGTCCTGCATAGCCGCATGTTGTCGGCGCAATATGAGGACAATCAGGTCGCGGCCGGGCAAAAATGTCTCGAACTGCTCAAGCGCATCGACACGTTCGATCACTATACGCGCGGTACCATCTTCGGCTCCCTGCTCTATGCACGGCGCGAGCAGTTCAACTTCTCCACCGCAGCCGAGCTCGAAGCCATTGGCGTGCGCGAGTTCAACTTGGGCGAACGCCTGCTCGGCATGGTGTGGCATCTCTCCGTCGTCGGGCCGACCCATGCGATGCGGGGCGACCTGACGTCGGCGGCCCGGTGGCTCGAGGAAGCCTCAGCCATTGCCGGCGATCTGGTGGAAGCCGAATGGATCGCGTCGGTCCCGGGGCTGCTGCTCGCCGAAATCTGCTATGAGCGCAACGACCTCGTGCAGGCGCGGGAGTTGCTGGATCGACATCATCTCGCGCCGCGGGTCGGCTTCATCGATCAGTATGTCGCGAGTTACGTCACCGGCGCGAGGTTGCTGTGGGGCGCCGGCGATGTCGGCGCCGCGCATCGATTGCTCGACGAGGGCATGACGCTGGCGGAGAACCGTTCGCTGGATCGGCTGCGCCAGGCCATGATCGGCGAACACATCCGGCTGCTGCTGGCCTGCGGCGAGCAGCAGCGCGCCTTCGAGATCGGGCGCCAGGAAAAACTGCTCGGCGCGCCCGACGGCATGCAGCCGAAAATCGGCTGCACAACGCGCGACGAGATGCGCGCGATGTCGTGGTTCAGGCTGGCGATGGCACGTGGCGACCTCGCGCCAGCCCTCGAGTTCGGCCAGCTGTGGAAGCGCTTCACAGCGAGAGCCGGCGCCATTAAGTCCGCGATGCGGTGGGAATTGCTGCTCGCCTGCGCACACGCGGCGCAGGGCCAAACCGCGCGCGCGCAACGCGAACTGCGCAGCGCGCTGGTCCGTGCGATGTCCGGCGGCTTCGTACGCAGCTTCCTCGACGAAGGAGAGACCATCACGCAACTGTTGCAGGCGCAGCTCGACGCATCTCAGATCCAGACCGGTGCGATAGATATTTTTGTCGCTCGGTTGGTGCAGATCACCGCCGCCGATCGCCACGGAGGGCACGTCGCGACTGCCGACCCAACAGAGACCGAGCGTCCGCAGCGTGGCGAAAGGCTGACGCCCACTCAGATCGAGATTTTGGAAATGGCCAGCGCGGGCTTGCAGAACCGAGAGATCGCGCAGCGGATCGGCATGACGGAAGGCTCCGTCAAATGGTATATGCAGCAGATCTTCAACAAGATCGGCATACGCAAACGCGCAGGTGCGCTGGATCGCGCGCGCACGCTCGGGCTGGTGACTTCGTAGACATCAGACGGCCGCTTCGCGCCATGGAGCGCCATCGACCGCGCGATGAATTGTTCGCTGTTTGATTCCGAATGGTGGCAATTTGGTGCGCCATTCAGAATAAAACTGCGAGCTCGTATATTATTGAAATTGCTATATAATTCAAAGCCTGTTTGCTCATGGTGCAAAATTCCGCAGGGGCGGCGATCTAACCCCTTCGACTTCTGTGACACGGGCAAGCGCGCGGTTCCAGCGCGTCTCCATTTCGCTGGCGACCAGCCGGTTTGCGGGATCGGCGGCGTCATATTGACGGAAGGCGCGATCGGCCGCGTAGCGTGCGGCTTCGAGATCGCGCACCAGAGCGTCGCGGATCTGATCACGGCGCTGGCTAGCCTCGGTGTCGGCCGCAACAGCCGCCGCAATCGC
>JAQGKA010000524.1 GCA_028290355.1 Tardiphaga sp.
TTGCGCCGGGCGATCGCGTCGGCCTGTTCATGTCGAACTGTCCGCAGTACCTCGAATGCATGTATGCGGTGTGGTGGATCGGCGCCGCGGTCATTCCGATCAACGCAAAACTGCACGGCCGCGAGGCGGCCTGGATTTGCGACAATGCCGGCGCCACGCTGACGTTCGTCGATAGTGACAGCCGCGCGGCGCTTGCCGTGGTCATGGAGGATTTGCCGGCGTCGATGCAGATGCTCTGCGTCGACAGCGATGACTACCGCGCTCTGCAGAACGACGACGGCGGTGCACCGTCGCCGCTGCCGCGCAACGACAACGATCTCGCCTGGCTGTTCTACACCTCGGGCACCACCGGCCGGCCGAAGGGCGTGATGCTCAGCCACGGCAATCTGGTGGCGATGTCGCTGTGCTATCTCGCCGATGTCGATCCCGTCACCTCGAAGGACGCGATCCTTTACGCCGCGCCGATCTCGCATGGCGCCGGCCTGTACAATTTCATCCACGTCCGCATGGGCGCGCGGCATGTTGTGCCCGAGAGTGGCGGCTTCGATCCCGATGAGGTGCTGACGCTGGGCAAGCAGCTCGACCATGTCGCGATGTTTGCAGCACCCACCATGGTGCGGCGGCTGGTCGATGCCGCGAAAAGGCGCGGCGAGACCGGTGAGGGGATTCGCACCATCGTCTATGGCGGCGGGCCGATGTATCTCGCCGACATCCGGGATGCGATGGCTACGATGGGCCAGCGCTTTGTACAGATCTACGGCCAGGGTGAATCGCCGATGACCATCACCTCGCTGCCGCGTGGGTTTCACGCCGACACGCAGCATCCGCGTTATCTTGAGCGGCTGGCCTCGGTCGGCCCGGCGCAGAGCGTGATGTCGGTGCGCATCACCGATGCCGAAGGGAGACCCCTGCCGCCGGGCGAAACCGGCGAGGTTGAGGCCAAGGGCCCGGCGGTGATGCTCGGCTACTGGAATAATCCGACCGCCAATGTCGAGACGCTGAAGGACGGCTGGCTGCGCACCGGCGATGTCGGCCGGCTTGATGAAGATGGCTTCCTCACTTTGTCGGATCGCTCCAAGGACGTCATCATCTCCGGCGGAACCAACATCTATCCGCGCGAGGTCGAGGAGGCGCTGCTGACCCACGCCGATGTCCGCGAGGTCTCCGCCATCGGTGTGCCCGATCCCGACTGGGGCGAGATCGTCGTCGCCTGCGTGGTGCTGGAAGAGGGCGCTGCCGCCGACGATGCGGCGCTGGATACGCATTGTCTCAGCACCATCGCCCGCTTCAAGCGCCCCAAGCGCTACGTCTATCTCGAGGCCTTGCCGAAGAACAATTACGGCAAGGTGCTGAAGACCGAGCTGCGGGTGATGATGGCGACGTAGGTGAGCCGGCACCACCTCCGCGAGCATCACCCCACACGCATGCAGCCCCGCGCCGGCGGCCCTTGATCTTGCGGATGCCATGCCGTTACTACGGAACCGCAATGACGGCGCAGACAGCGCCGCGAGAGCACCGGGGAGCGAACGGCCGCATGGGACCACTTGACGGGATCAGGATCATCGACATGACGTCGGTGCTGATGGGACCATATGCGACCCAGACGCTCGGCGATTATGGCGCGGATGTCATCAAGGTGGAATCCCCCGACGGCGATATTACCCGCCATATCGGCCCGATGCGCCATGCCGGCATGGGGCCGGTGTTCCTCAATGCCAATCGCAGCAAGCGCAGCATTTGCCTTGATCTGAAACAGGACGCCGGCCGCGACGCGCTGCTGCGGCTGATCGCCAACGCCGATGTGCTGGTCTACAACGTTCGCCCGCAGGCGATGGCGCGGCTCAATCTCGGCTACGAGGTTGTCGCAAAAATCAATCCGCGGCTGGTCTATGCCGGGGTGTTCGGCTTCGGCCAGGACGGGCCCTATGCCGCGAAACCCGCTTATGACGACCTGATCCAGGGCGCCACCGGCCTGCCGGCGCTGTCGGCCCGCACCGGCGACGGCACGCCGCGCTACGTGCCCAATGCCGTGGTCGACCGCGTCGTCGGGCTCACCGCGGTGGGCGCGATCCTCGCCAGCCTGGTGCATCGCGACCGCACCGGGCAGGGCCAGCGCGTCGACATCCCGATGTTCGAAACCATGGCCGGTTTCGTCATGGGCGATCATCTTGGCGGCCTGACCTACGAGCCGCCGCTCGACAGAGGCGGCTACGCCCGGCACCTGTCGCCGGACCGCCGGCCGTACCAGACCTCCGACGGCTACATCTGCGCCATGGTCTATAACGACAAGCAGTGGCTCAGCTTCCTGCGCGCGGTCGGTCGCGACGATCTGCTCGCCGATATCAGATACACCAGCTTCGCGCAGCGCGCGGTGAATATCGACATCGTCTATGCCGAGCTGTCGCGCATCTTCCAAACCCGCAGTACCGCCGAATGGACCAAGCTGCTCGACGATGCCGACGTGCCGGCAATGCGGATGCACGATCTGGAAAGCATGCTCGAAGACCCGCATCTGGTCGCGGCTAATTTCTTCCCGGTGGTCGAGCACCCCACCGAAGGCCCGATCCGCAATATGAAGGTCTCCGCCACCTGGTCCGAAACCCCCGCGGAGACGCGGCGCCTCGCACCGCAGCTCGGCCAGCAGAGCGCCGAGATTCTGCAGGAGGCCGGCTTCAGCATCGATGAAGTCGCAGCCTTGCTGCGCGATGGCGTCATCAAGACGCCCGGTCCCAACTCAGCGCAGGTCTGATCTCATGGATTTCGCCCTCGACGCCAATCAAGAGTCCATTCGCGACGCGATCGAAAAGATCTGCGCGCGCTTCGACGACGCCTACTGGCTGAAGAAGGACAAGGAAGGCGGCTTCCCGTCGGATTTCCACAGAGCGATGGCCGATGCCGGCTGGCTCGGCATCTGTATTCCCGAGGCCTATGGTGGCTCCGGTCTGGGCATCACCGACGCCGCGATCATGATGCGGACGATCTCGGAATCCGGCGCCGGCATGTCCGGCGCTTCCGCTGTGCACATGAACGTGTTCGGGCTCAATCCGGTGGTGGTGTTCGGCAATGAAGAGCAGTGCCAGCGGATGCTGCCGCCGATCGTGTCGGGGAAGGAAAAAGCCTGCTTCGCCGTTACCGAGCCGAACACCGGGCTCAACACCACGCAGCTGAAGACCCGCGCCGTGCGCGACGGCAACAAGTATGTGGTCAACGGCCAGAAGGTCTGGATCTCTACCGCGCAGGTTGCCGAAAAGATCCTGCTGCTGGCGCGCACCACGCCGCTGGAGGAGGTGAAGAACCCGACCCACGGCCTCAGCCTGTTCTATACGGATTTCGACCGCAGCCGCATCGCCGTGCACGAGATCGAGAAGATGGGCCGCAAGGCCGTCGACTCCAACGAACTCTTCATCGAGAACTTTGAAATCCCGATCGAGGACCGCATCGGCGAGGAAGGTCGCGGCTTCGAATATATCCTGCACGGCATGAATCCGGAGCGCATCCTGATCGCCGCGGAGGCGGTCGGCCTCGGCAAGCTCGCTCTGGCGCGCGCCAGCGCCTACGCCAAAAATCGCATCGTGTTCAATCGCCCGATCGGCAAGAACCAGGCGATCCAGCATCCGCTGGCGAAGAACTGGATGGAGCTGGAGGCGGCGTGGCTGATGGTGCTGTCGGCCGGCTGGCAATACGATCAGGGGCTACCCTGCGGCCCGGCGGCCAATGCCGCGAAATATCTCGCGGGCGAAGCCGGCTTCCAGGCCTGCGAGCAGGCGGTCATGACCCATGGCGGCTTCGGCTACGCCAAGGAGTACCACGTCGAGCGTTATCTGCGGGAATCGCTGATCCCGCGCATCGCGCCGATCAGCCCGCAACTCATTCTCTCCTTCATCGCCGAAAAAGTCCTCGGCCTGCCCAAGTCGTATTGATGCGGATCATTGGGATGACGCAGCCTCTCATCTGTCATTCCGGGGCGGGAGCGGCGTCAGCCGCGAGCGGACCCGGAATCTCGATTTGGCTGAACAACTCGGGATTCCGGGTCCGCGCCACCCGTCGGCTACGCCGACGACTGGCACGTCCCGGAATGACAAAGAGGGGCGTTCACCCATGAGCTTCATCACCGGCGTCGGTCTCACGGCATTCGGCAAGCATGAAGGCTCGTCCACGCTGGATCTGATGAGCACGGCTGCGGAATTGGCACTCACGGATGCCGGGCTGAAGCGCGGCGATATCGACGGCTTTCTCTGCGGCTATTCCACCACCATGCCGCACATCATGCTGGCCACGGTGTTCGCCGAACACTTCGGCATCAAGCCCGCTTACGCCCATGCGATCCAGGTCGGTGGCGCCACGGGCATGGCGATGGCGATGCTGGCGCATACGGTGGTGGAAGCTGGCCTCGCCAAGCACGTGCTGGTGGTCGGCGGCGAAAACCGTCTCACTGGGCAGAGCCGCGATGCCTCGATCCAGGCGCTGGCGCAGGTCGGCCATCCCACCTACGAGGTGCCGCTCGGCCCGACCATCCCGGCCTATTATGGCCTCGTTGCGACGCGCTACATGCATGAATACGGCGTAACGCAGCAAGACCTCGCCGAATTCGCGGTGCTGATGCGCGGGCATGCGCTGACCCATCCCGGCGCGCAGTTTCACGATGCCATAACGGTTGCCGACGTGATGGCCTCAAAGCCGGTGGCGATGCCGCTGAAACTTCTCGACTGCTGTCCGGTGTCCGATGGTGGCGCGGCCTTCGTGGTCAGCCGCGAACGCACCGGCGAAATCGGCGTCCGCGTGCTCGGCGCCGCGCAGGCGCATACCCATCAGCATGTCACCGCGGCGCCAAAACTCAGCGAGTTTGGCGCCGAGATATCGATCGCGCGAGCTAAAGCAGAGTCCGGTGCCAAGATTTCCGATGTTCGTTACGCCGCGGTCTACGACAGCTTCACCATCACGCTGGCGATGTTGCTGGAAGACCTCGGCCTCGCCAGGCGTGGCGAGGCGGCGGCCCGCGTCCGCGCCGGCCATTTCAGCCGCGACGGCGCGATGCCGCTCAACACCCATGGCGGGCTGTTGAGTTACGGCCATTGCGGCGTTGGCGGCGCCATGGCGCATCTGGTCGAGACGCATCTGCAGATGACGGGCCGGGCCGGCAACCGCCAGGTCCGCGACGCCTCGATCGCGCTGCTGCATGGCGATGGCGGCGTGCTGTCGTCCCATGTCAGCATGTTCCTGGAGCGGGTGCGATGAGCGAGAGCAAGCCTGTCGCCGACTGGACCACCGGCGTGGAGGCGATCAGCTATCAGGCCTGCGCGTCCTGCCACTCACTACAATATTTTCGCCGCGCCTTTTGCGCGGCCTGCGGCGCGCCGGACCCGGTGGATAAAATCGCCGGCGGGCAGGGCACCGTCTATGCCACCTCCCTCGTGCTCCGCGCGGCGACGCCGGAAGCGCGTGAACATGTGCCCTACAACATCGTTCTCATCGACACCGCCGAGGGCTTTCGCATGATGGCCCACGGCGCCAACGATCTCGTCATCGGCGACAAGGTGACAGCGCAATTCAAGCGCTTCACCGGCCGCCTCGTTCCCTATTTCGAAAGGACCATCATATGAGCCGTCTCCGCGCCGCCCTCGATCCGAAATCCGTTGCCATCATCGGCGCTTCCGAGAACCCCAACAAGGTCGGCGGCCGTCCGGTGCATTACCTCAAGAAATTCGGCTTCAGGGGCAAGATCTATCCGATCAATCCGTCTCGCACGGAAGTACAGGGCCACCGATGCTATCCGAGCCTGGCCGATCTGCCGGAAGCTCCGGAAATGGTGATCGTCGCGGTCGCCGGCGACAACGCGATTGGCGCGGTGGAGGAGTGTGCGGCGCGCGGCGTCAAGATCGCTGTCGTGATGGCGTCCGGCTTCGGCGAGGTCGATGCCATCGTCGGCAAGGCCAAGGAGCGCCGCATGGTCGAGATCGCGCACAAGGCTGGCATGCGTATCGTCGGGCCGAATTCGCAGGGCCTCGCCAATTTCGGCACCGGCGCCATCGCCAGCTTCTCCACCATGTTCATGGAATTCGACCGCGTCGAAGGCCATGTGGCGATGCTGAGCCAGAGCGGTGCGCTGTCCACCGTGCCGGTCGGCTTCCTCAATCCGCGCGGCATCGGCGTGCGCCACAGCCACGCCACCGGCAACGACGCCGACATCACCGTCGGTGAATTGGCGATTGCCGTCGCCGAAGATCCCGAAGTCAAGCTAATGCTGCTGTATCTCGAGAGCATCCCCGAGAAGAAGTATCTCGAAGAACTCGCCGCCGTTGCGCTGGATCGCGACCTGCCGATCATCGCGCTGAAGTCCGGCCGCTCCGAAGCCGGCCGCCAGGCCGCGCAGTCGCACACCGGCGCACTCGCCAATGAAGACCGCGTCGTCGATGCGTTCTTCGAGCATCACGGCATCTGGCGCGCGCCGGACATGC
>JAQGKA010000536.1 GCA_028290355.1 Tardiphaga sp.
GGCGTCGCGATGTTGTAGGGCAGGTTGGCCACGATCTTGGCGCGCTCGCCGGCCAGCAGCGGCCGCGGATCGAAGGTCTGGGCATCGCCGATGACGATCTCGAGGCGACCAGGATAGCGTTTGGCGATTTCCTGCAATGCGCCGAGCGCACGCTCGTCACGCTCCACCGCGATCACGCGCCCGGCGCCCATCGCCAGCAGCGCGCGGGTCAGCCCGCCCGGCCCGGGGCCGATCTCGATGATGGTGGTGCCTTCGAGCGGGCCGGCGGCGCGCGCGATCCGCGCGGTGAGATTGAGATCGAGCAGAAAATTCTGGCCGAGCGATTTGCGCGCCGACAAATCGAATTTCTGAATGACGTCGCGTAGCGGCGGGAGGTCGTCGATCGCGCTCATGACGGCTGCGTCGCGGCCATGCGGGCGGCGAGCTGCAACGCGGCGATCAGGCTCGACGGATTGGCACGGCCGGTGCCAGCGATGTCGAAGGCGGTGCCGTGATCGGGCGAGGTGCGGACGAATGGAAGCCCGAGCGTGACGTTGACGCCGTCATCGAAGGCGATGGTCTTGATCGGGATCAGCGCCTGGTCGTGATACATGCAGATCGCGCAGTCGTAGGTCGCGCGGGCCGCCGGATGAAACATGGTGTCGGCCGGCAGCGGGCCGCGCACGTCGATGCCCTCGTTGCGCAGCACGGCGATCGCCGGCGCAATGATGGTCTGCTCCTCGGTGCCGATCGAGCCGTCCTCGCCGGCATGCGGATTAAGACCGGAGATCGCGAGCCGGGGATGACGCAGGCCGAAGCGGGCTCGCATGTCGGCGACGACGATGCGGGCAGTGGCGGTGATCAACTGGCTCGACAGCTGCGCGATGGCGTCGCGCAGCGACACATGAATGGTCACCGGCACCACGGCGAGGGCAGGCGACCACAGCAGCATCACCGGCATCGGCGTCTTGCCGTCGCGCGGCGCGAGTTCGGCGAGGAATTCGGTGTGGCCGGGATGGCTGAAGCCGGCGCGATACAGCACGCTCTTGGAGATCGGGTTGGTCACGATCGCACTCGCGCGCCCGGCTTCGACATCGGCAACGGCCTGGAGGATCGAGCCAAGCGCTGCCGGGGCGCTGGAGGCGTCAGGGCGGCCGGGCTGCGCGGTGATGGTGTGGCCGGTCGAGACCACCGGCAACGCATCAGCGAAGGCCGCAGCGGCGCTGGCGGCTGTTGCATCCGCCAGCCGGAGATCGAGACCTAGTAATTTGGCACGGGCGGCGATGAAGCTGCTGTCGCCGAGCAAATAGAACGGTGGAAGATTGAGTTCGTGCCGGCGCAGCCACGCGGCGATGGCGATGTCCGGGCCGATGCCGGCCGGTTCGCCCAATGTCAATGCGAGAGGTTTTGCCATGCTGCCGCCCTAAGCCGGTCGCGGCCTAAGCCGGAGATTGTCACTGCCGATATTCGATCATCGCAGCGTTACGAATTTCCTTCAGGTAGGCTTTCGATTTCGCGTCGAATTTCTCGGCGAACATCTTGTCGCGGACTTCACGCTTCTTCGGCGTATCGACCTTGGTCGGCTTGCGCGAGCACAGCACCACCATTTCCACGCCCTGGCGGGTGACCTCCGGTGGCGTCAGGTGGCCGACCGGTGTCTTGTCGAGCAGGTCGCGCAGCGTCGGCGGCAGGTCGGCGGAGGTCTTGACCACGGTGTCGCGGATGGTCGCGTTCTGCATCGACTTGAAGGTGCTGTTGGCTTCGTCGCAGGTCTGGATGCGCTCGCGCAGCGCTTCGGCTTCCTTGTTGCGGGCTTCCATCATGCCGGCCGCCGCGCCGCGCGGAACGATCAGCACCACCGGACGCATTTGATACTCGAAGGCTTCCGTGGTGCCGTCGCCGCCGCTGCCCTGAACCGCGGTTTCGACCTCTTTCTCGCCAACCTGCAGGCTCTGCTTGAAGCGGCCGCGGACGATTGCGTTCCAGACCATGTCGGCCTTCAGGCGGCTCTTCAGCGTATCGGGCCGGATGCCCTTGGAGGCCAGCGACTGCACGAGCTGGTCCGGCGTGATGCGCATCCGCGAACTCATGTTCTGGAAGGCGCCATCGACTTCTGACGCCGCGGGATCGACGCTGTACTTCTTGCCTTCCTTGATCTTCACTTTCTCATTGATCAGTTCGTCGATCACTTCCTGGCGGCTGGGGACCTTCTGGGTCGACAGCTGGGTCAGCTTGGTGCGTTGTTCGATGTCGTAATTGGTGATCGGCTCGCCATTGACCATCACGGCCACGCTCTGGGCCTGCGACGGAGATCCGCCTGATAGCAGGATCAGCGCCGCCGTCATGATGGCGCAGGAGGTGCGCCGGAAGGTGAGGGTGCTCATTGTCAAAACTGCCGTGTCCGCCATCTCAGAACCAGAACCTGCATAGGTCGCGACGAAAAAGGAGTTTTCGCGGCAATGCGGGCCGCTACTATTGAATGCCGCCGCCGACGCCGGCACCGGTCGAATTGCCGAGGGTCCGCAGCCCGATCTG
>JAQGKA010000575.1 GCA_028290355.1 Tardiphaga sp.
TGCTCCCGCCCACAGGCGCGCCAATTGGCGCGCCGGGGAATGACAGCCGCAAACATTCTGCATCCGTTCCGCTAGTCGCCCGGTAATCTCTTCCGCTAGCATCGCAAGGGGAAAAGCCGGGCGACGAGCCGCGCGATGGCGAACCGGGGCAGGGACAGCAGACTGCGCACGCACGCCGGCACATGGCCGCCGCAAGCGACGCCGGTGGCCGGCATTTCAAGGCCAGGCTTGGGCATTTGGCCTTCGCTCATCGCGACGTTGCAGGCATGGGCGCGCGCCGAAGCCGGACCTGGCCGGCTGCTGCCATGGGTGCCCATCGCGTTCGGTACCGGGATCGCGCTTTATTTTGCCGCTGAGCACGAGCCGGTGGCCTGGGTCGCGGCTGTGGCTGCGGGCGCGCTTTGTATCGCTGCGTTTCTATCGCGGCGACACAGCTGGTTTCCGCAGGCCGTGATGATCGCCGCTGTTGCCACCGGCTTTGCGGTGGTGGCGCTGAAGACGGCGCGGATCGCCCATGGCGTGCTGGCGCGGCCGGTCTATTCGGTATCGCTGAGCGGCTTTGTCGAAACCCACGAAGAACGCGAACGCACCGACCGTTTTGTCCTGCGCGTCGCCCAGATGGAGAGCCCGCGTGCGGCAATCAAGCTGGAGCGCGTGCGGCTGTCGGTGAAGAAGGGCACGGCGCCGACGGTCGGCAGCTTCGTCGAACTGAAAGCGCGGCTGCAGCCGCCGCTGTCGCCGCTGCGGCCGGGCAGCTATGATTTCGGCCGCGACCTTTATTTTCAGGGCATCGGCGCATCGGGCTTCGTGATGGGCGCCATCAAGGCGGTCGATCCGCCGACCAAGGCGGGCCTTGCGCTGCGCTACGCCGCGACCATGCAGGGGCTGCGCGACGCCATCGACGCGCGCATCCGCACCACGCTGAGCGGCGATTCCCGCGCCATCGCCACGGCGCTGCTGACCGGCCGGCGCGACGCGATTTCCGCGCCGGTGAACGACGCGATGTTCATTTCCGGCCTGGGTCATGTGCTGTCGATCTCTGGCTATCACATGGCCGTCGTTGCCGGCGTGGTGTTCTTCGCGGTGCGCGCGCTGCTGGCGCTGATCCCGTCGCTAACGGTGACGTTTCCGATCAAGAAATGGTCAGCTGCCGCGGCGTTTATCGCGGCGCTGTTCTATCTGCTGCTGTCCGGCGCGGAAGTCGCGACGCAGCGCTCGTTCTTCATGACAGCCGTCGTGCTGATTGCCGTGATGGTTGATCGTCGCGCGGTGACGTTTCGCACGCTGGCGGTGGCGGCGATGATCGTGCTGGTGATGGCGCCGGAAGCTTTGGTGCATCCGAGCTTTCAGATGTCGTTCGCCGCGACGCTGGGCCTGGTGGCGCTGGTGCAGGTCGGGATGCCGATCCTGTTCGCCTCGCCGGATCATTCCGCCACCGCGCGCGCGGCACTCTGGGGCGGCCGCGAGATCGCGATGCTGGCGCTGGCGTCATTGGTGGCAGGACTGGCGACGACGCCTTACGCGGCATTTCATTTTCATCGGGTGACGCCTTACGGCGTCGTCGCCAATCTCCTGGCGATGCCGGTGGTATCGGCGCTGGTGATGCCGGCGGGACTGCTGGGGCTTGCGGCGATGCCGTTCGGCTTCGACGGCGTGTTCTGGCGGCTGATGGACGTCGGCATTCAGTGGATGATCGTAGTGACGCAATGGGTCGCAGCCTTGCCCGGTGCGATCGGGCGGATGGCGGCGTTCGGCACCGGGCCTCTGATTGCCGCGACCGCAGGAATCATCGTGCTCGGCCTGCTACGTACCCCGCTGCGTTTTGCAGGTGCAGCAGTGGTTGTTGTTTCAATCGCATGGGCGCTGCTGGTAAAGCAGCCGGATGTTTTGATTGCAGGAGACGGTCA
This sequence comes from Tardiphaga sp., assembly GCA_028290355.1. Lineage (GTDB taxonomy): Bacteria > Pseudomonadota > Alphaproteobacteria > Rhizobiales > Xanthobacteraceae > Tardiphaga. The sequence continues at coordinate 1,908 of JAQGKA010000575.1, forward strand.
CAGCGTCGCGGTGCGGGGCAGGGACGGCCAACTGCATCTGATGCGCAGCGCCAAGGATTCGTTTCTGTTGAAGGAGTGGCTCGCGGCGGATGCCGATGCGCGGCTGCCGACGGATACTTCCCTTTCAGGTGGCGTGTCGTGCGACGCGACGGGCTGCGTGACTGAGCTGGCCGATGGTGCGTTCGTCACGCTGGCGTTGCAGCCTGATGCGTTCAGCGATGACTGCGCGCGGGCGGCGGTGATCGTCACGTCAAAACAGGCGCCGGGCGACTGCAAGGCGCTGGTGATCGACGCGGAAAAATTGCAAAAAATGGGTGCGGTGGTCTTGCGGCGAACCGGTGCCGGTTTTGTGGCAGACGCCATCCGGCCCCGCGGCGTCGATCGGCCGTGGTCTCCCGCGGTTCCGGATGCACCGGAGCCGGAAATTGGCCTCGGACGACCGGCGATCAGCCGCCCGGTCGATGCGACGCCAACGTGAACCGACGTTCAGGGCGATGAACCGTGAGCGACCTTGCCGGGTGAGGGGGAGTCCGAGAGTCTCTCTGGCTCCCCCTCACCCGAAGCCTCGCTTGCGCTCGGCTCCGACCTCTCCCCGCAAGCGGGGAGAGGTTAAATTTACTCAGTAGCGTCGGTACAGCCCGACCAGCTTGCCCTGAATTCGGACCCGGTTCGGCGGCAGGATGCGGACTTCGTAGGCGGTGTTGGCGGGCTCCAATGCGATGGAAGCGCCGCGGCGGCGGAAGCGTTTCAGCGTGGCTTCCTCCTCGTCGATCAGGGCGACCACGATGTCGCCGGTGTCGGCGGTCTCGTTCTTCTGGATCAGCGCCATGTCGCCGTCGAGAATGCCGGCATCGATCATCGAGTCGCCGCGCACTTCGAGGGCGTAGTGTTCGCCGGAGCCGAGCATGTCGGGCGGCACGCTGATGGTGTGGCTGCGGGTCTGCAGCGCTTCGATCGGCGTGCCCGCGGCGATGCGGCCCATCACGGGGACGGAGACCGAACGGCGGCTGTCGTCCTCGATATCACCGTTGCCGTTGTTCGACGGCGGGCGGACCTTGCCGAGGGTGCCTTCGATGACGCTGGGGGTGAAGCCGCGGCGGCCGGTGGCGGCGGCAGTGCTGACGCCGAGCTCGGGCAGCTTGATAACCTCGATAGCGCGGGCGCGGTTCGGCAGCCGGCGGATGAAGCCGCGTTCTTCCAGCGCGGTGATCAGGCGGTGGATGCCGGACTTGGAGCGCAGATCGAGCGCGTCCTTCATCTCGTCGAAGGAGGGCGGCACGCCGGCTTCCTTGAGTCGCTGGTCGATGAATTTCAGAAGTTCATACTGTTTGCGCGTGAGCATCTGGGTCCATCCCTCATTGACGGTGTCTGCCGCCGCGTTCGTTCAAGTCAGTCGCGAGTGGGCAAAAGCCGCGGAATCTCGAAACAAATCATGAACGAACACTATCTGTTCCATATGTGTTCCGCAACGATTAATTTCCCGTCAACAAAACCGCAATGGCCTAAATCGGCAGCCGCATGATCTCGCACGGCGAGCCTGCAAGCGCCGCCAGCGCGAACGGCTTGCGGATCAGAAGTCCTTGCGCCGCTGCGAGATTTCCCAACAGCGAACTATCCTGTTTGGTCACCGCGGTTGCTACCAAGACGCCGTCGTCACGGCGCTCAAGGACGGCGCGAAGATAATCCTCGCGCTGGTCGTTGGCGCCGAGATCGCGGCCGAGTACGGCCGATTCGATGACATGATTCACGTCGGCGCGGCCCGACAGCGCGCGAATCAGCGGCACCATGAACAGGAAGGCGCAGACATAGGACGATACGGGATTGCCGGGCAGGCCGACCACGCGCATCGCGCCGCGCTGGCCGTGCATCATCGGCTTGCCGGGCCGCATCGCGATCCGCCAGAACGCCATGGTGACGCCGGCGGCCTCGAGCGACTGCTTGACGAGGTCATGATCGCCGACAGAAGCGCCGCCGGTGGTGATCAGGATGTCGGCGCCGGCCGCGATGGCGCGCTGGATGCCCGCATTGGTGGATTCCAGCGTATCCGCGGCGATGCCGAGGTCGATCACGTCGGCGCCTTCGGCGCGGGCCAGCGCGCGCAGCGCAAAGCCGTTGGAGAGCACGATCTGGCCGGGGCCGGGGATGGCGCCGGGCATCACCAGCTCGTCGCCGGTGGCGAGCACGGCGATCACCGGGCGGCGGTGTACCGGGAGTTCGGGATGGTTCATCCCGGCGGCGAGGGAGAGGTCGCGGTCGGTGAGGCGCTGGCCCTTGCGCAGCAGCACGTCGCCGGCGTTGAAGTCGACGCCGGCCGGGCGGATATGCTTGGCGACGCTGGCGGCTTCGTTGATCGTGACGGTGTCGCCGTCGCGCGCGGTGTCTTCCTGGATCACCACGGCGTCGGCGCCTGCGGGCACCACGCCGCCGGTGAAGATCCGCAGCGCTTCGCCCTGCCGCAGCGCGCGGTCGAACGGCCGGCCGGCGGCGATCTCGCCGATCACCTTGAGGCGCGCGCCGACCACCGCATCGGCGGCGCGGACCGCATAGCCATCCATCGCCGACATCGCTTCCGGCGGCTGCGTCCGCAGGGCCGCGACGTCGCGCGCCAGCACGCGGTGATACGCCGCTTCCAGCGTCACCATTTCTTCTGGCAGGGCTTCCGCGCCCGCAAGAACCGCGGCCAACGCATCTGCAACCGGCATCAAGGCCATCGAGATTTCTCCACGCCGGTGACGCGCCGAAGCGGCGAGCAGGCGACCAAATCAGGCGTCGTTCATATCGCAGCGGGGGAGCGGAGGCAAAACGCCGGACCGCTTGTGGTCCGGTACCCGACAGCTTCCGTTTACCCTGTGAGTAGCGCTTGCCGGCTCATCATTTGCATCGTCGCCGTCTTCGACTAGGTTCCGGCCATGACCCAAAAACTGCTCATCGCGCTGGTTTGCCTCTGCATCGCCGGCATTGGCATCGCGACGCTGGCGGCAGTCGGACTGCGGCCGCATCTGTTTCCGTACCCGTCGCTGGACCGCGTCTTTGCTTTCGCCGTGCTGGGCGTTTTGCTCGGCCTGGCATTCCCCCGCCATCTGCAGGTGGTGCTGCTCTGGCTGATCGCGGCCGCCATCGCGCTGGAGCTGCTGCAATTCGTGCGGCCCGATCGTGACCCCCGCTTCTTCGACGCGATCGCCAAGATCGTCGGCGCGGTGGCCGGCGTCGGCGCCGCCTGGATATTTGCAAACGTGGCCTGGCGACAGCGGCGCGCCTGATGAGCGGCGCGCTGTGATCAGCTGGCGATCAGCCCGAGCGCCGCGAGCGCATCGGCGACATCATCCGACGACGTGACATGAACCGCGGTAAGCCCGCAGGCGCGTGCGCCTTCGATGTTCTCGGCGAGGTCGTCGAAGAACACGATGCACTCCGCGGGAACGCCGATCGCCTTCACCACATGGTGGTAGGCCTCCGCATGGGGTTTCCGAAGCCCGATCGTCGAGGATAGAAATATCTCGCGAAAATGGCCAAGCACCTCGGCATAGTGTTGCGAAAAATGCGCGACGTGGGCGCGGTTGGTGTTGGAGAAAGCGTAGAGCGGGAGGCGTTTCGCGGCCTGCGCCAGTAGCGGCGCGATGCCGGGCATCTCGCCGATGAAGGTTGCGTTCCAGCCGTCGAGAAGCTGCGCATCGGAAATCTCGATCCCCAGCGAAGCCCGAAGGATCGCGAAGAATTCGTCGTCCGAGATCGCGCCCGTTTCGTAGCGCCAAAAGGTGTCGTCGCGAGCAAACCGCGCGACGAGGTCAGCCGGCGCGCAGCCGGCATGACCGGCCCACGCAGTGAGCGTTCGCTCGATGTCGAAATCAATCACGACGCGGCCAATATCGAACAGCAGCGCGTCGGCGGAATGCGGGGAGAGCGAATGGACCATGCTGTTAGTTTAGCCAAGCGAAGAAGGGCGGGCAATCGCGAGCGAGGCCGCTTTGGCATGCCGGTCATCCTTGCTAGACTGCAGGCACCGGCAGGCTTCCTGCGGGCAATGCAGATGCCAAACTGATGCCCCACACCAAATCGCCGACGTGGCGCGATGATCTCGACGCGCTGGCGTTTCGGCCGGACGGTCACCAGGGCGTCTGCATGGTACATCGTCGCGCGCGTTCCGGACGCTGATGCGGGCCATGCCGTCACCACACCAATGCGAAGAATTTTTTAAGGCCCATGAAGGAGCCTTTCAGGCCGCCGCGCGCGCCAAAATGCTGCGCGCCAGGGTCGCTGCGGGCGCGAACTTTCACCTCACCAGCCGGGATGTGACCCGGCAATTGCAAATTAGGGTCGCGCCGGCATTCGTTCTCGGCTAAAACATGACCATCTTGACGAGGATTCCCATGCAACAGTCCCAGACCGCCCATCTGCCCGCAGTCGCCACCGGTTCGAGTGCGGTCGTTCAGGCCGTGATGGCGATGGCCCTTGGCCTGTTCATCGTCGGTGCGGTCGGCTTCTCGCACATCAGCGCCGTGCATAACGCCGCCCACGATGTTCGCCACGCCAATGCGTTTCCCTGTCACTGACGACAGATGCCCATCTTCAGGTCGATTGTCTTTTCCGCTGCGCTTGCCGGCCTGATCGTCGGCGCCATCATTTCCGTCGCGCAGTTCTTTGGAACGGTGCCGCTGATCCAGAAAAGCGAAGTCTACGAGCGCAAGGCGGAAGCGCCGAAGCCGCCGGCCGCGCATGAGCACGCCGGCGCTGCTCACGACCATGATGCGGGCCATAGCCATGACAGCGCATGGGAGCCCGAAGACGGCTTTCAGCGCAACGCCTTCACCGTCGGCGCCAATATCCTGACGGCCATCGGCTTCGCGCTGCTGCTCACCGGAATCTATGCGATCCGGGGCCGGCCGGTGACCTGGCGCGAAGGCCTGCTGTGGGGGCTTGGCGGGTTCGTCGTGTTTACCGCGGCGCCGGGCCTCGGCCTGCCGCCGGAATTGCCGGGCATGCCGGTGGCCGAACTGGCAGCGCGGCAGACCTGGTGGATCGCCACCGCCGCCGCGACGGCCATCGGGCTGTGCCTGCTCGCGTTCCGGCCGGCGGCCTGGGCCGCAGTGCTCGGCCTCGGCCTGATCGCGCTGCCGCATCTGGTCGGCGCGCCGCTGGCGCCGGAATCCCACAGCGAGGTTCCGGCCGCGCTGTCGCACCACTTTATCGCGGTGGTAACGCTCACCAGCCTGCTGTTCTGGGCGCTGCTCGGCGTCTCCACCAGCATCGCTTACGGACGGATCTCCCGTCCGTAAGCGGGGGTGATGTAGTAGACGACGTCGGAACACCATCATTCGATGCTTTGGCCGGGCGTGACACTCGCGCTCGGTTCGGCCATGCCGTTCAGCAAGTCGCGGTCAGGCGTTTGCTGACCACGATCGAGCAGCCACCCGAGCGAACCAATTGAGCGATAAAATCGATTGAACTGACGATTACAATCTGTTGGATTGATGGAACTAGGCGGCTGATACTGGGCTCGACGTCAACGGAGCCAGTTCATGACAATCATCGCGACCCGCGTGGCCGTCAAACCAACGGTGCCCGGATGTGCTCCCACCGAAACCAACAAGACCTTCTCGTCCGTTGCCGTCGACGTTCTGCCGGGCCTGGGCCTGACGTCGCTCATCGCCGCACTGGCCTTCGCGATCCGGCAATTGCCGGGGATGGCGCAAGTGAGTCCGATGATCCTCGCCATCGTGATCGGCATCGCGTTTCACAATTGGGTGGGGACGCCGGCGTGGGCGAAACCGGGCGTGACCTTCAGCCTGCGCCGGCTGCTGCGGATCGCCATCATCCTGCTCGGCCTGCAATTGACGGCGAGCCAGGTGATCGCGGTCGGTGGCCGCGGCATCGGCATCATCGCGGCGACCTTGCTGGCAACGTTTGCGTTTACGGTCTGGATGGGCAAGTGGCTCGGCGTCGAGCGCAAGCTGGCGCAGCTGATCGCGGCGGGGACGTCGATCTGCGGCGCGTCGGCGGTGATCGCCACCAACACCGTGACCGATGCACCCGATGAGGACGTCGCTTATGCCGTGGCCTGCGTCACCGTATTCGGCTCGGTGGCGATGTTCGCCTATCCGCTGTTGCCGGGGCTGTTGCATCTTGATCCCCACGCCTTCGGGCTGTGGACCGGCGCGTCGATCCACGAGATCGCGCAGGTGGTCGCCGCGGCGTTCCAGGACGGCCAGCAGGCCGGCGAGTTCGGTACCATCGCCAAACTGTCGCGCGTGATGCTGCTGGCGCCGATGGTGATCGCGCTCGGGTTGATGGCGACGCGCACCGCCAGGCGCAGCAATCCGGAGGCAAGCGCTTCAACGGCGCGGCCGCCGGTGCCATGGTT
>JAQGKA010000612.1 GCA_028290355.1 Tardiphaga sp.
CGCCGTCGACCACGCCGGTCTGCATCGCGCTGTAGACCTGGTCGAAGCCCATCGCCACGCCGTTGCCGCCGAGCGCGTTCATGGTGTCGATGAACAGGGGATTGCCGATCATCCGGATCTTCAGGCCCTTGAGGTCGGTGAGGCTCTTTATCGGCCGCTTGCTGTTGTAGATGTTGCGCGAACCGGCATTCATCCAGCCCAGCGCCACCAGCCCGGTCTTTTCGTTGGCGGTGATCTTGTTGAGCAGTTCGGAGCCGATCTCGCCGTCGAGCACGGCTTCCATGTGCTTGGCGTCGCGGAACACGAACGGCATGTTGAAGACATTGACGTCATCGACCACCGGGCCGACGGCGCCGACCGAGATGCGGGCGATCTGCAGCGCGCCGACCTGGGCCTGCTCGATGGCTTCCTTCTCGCCACCCAGCTGCATCGAGGGAAACATCTGGACGCTGAGCCGACCATCGGTGGCTTTTTCCAGCTTCTTGCCCATCCGGATCACGGATTCCACCGTGGGATAGCCGAGCGGGTGCACGTCTGACGCCTTCAGCACCATCTTGGCCTGGGCCAGCGCCGGCGTCAGCCGGCCGAGGCCGGTGGTGCCGACCGCAAGCGCGGCCAAGCCGCCTTTGACGACATCTCTTCTTCTCATGGACGAAATCCTCCCTGTGAATTTCCCGATTCCGGCGCTTTGGCCGATTTTTGGTTCGCCCCTTGGGGGTCGATCTTGTTGTCAGTCTAGGAGCGCCCGGGCACTTCGTCTATTCGCTTGATTGGACCGGGCGCCCCGCAAAGTTGTACGATGACCCGACATCTAGCACTGTCGTCAGGGGTGGGCAAGCGGCCGCAAGCGGCTGCGCGCAGGACTAAAGTTCAACGCGGGTGCGATGCGAAGTGAGGGGATCGATGTAAACTCGATCGTCGTCCCGGCAACCGAGCTTGCGAGCGCAAGCGGGGACGACGTTTGGGGGGATATGCGACCGAAACGCTTACTTCAGCACTTCGCAAACGCTGCGGTGATCCCGCCTCACGCCGCTGCTGCCCGTCCGGCACGACACCGCAGCCCACCAGGCGTCCAGCGACTCGCGATCGCAATGCAGCTTCACGCTCATGCCGTCGGCGAAGGCGATCCATTCGGCGAAGCGATGAGAGGGCACCGCGATCACAACCGGGATGTCGTTGCTCAGCGCGCGCTCGATCAGATAGGACAGGCCCTTGCCTTCGCGCTCCTGCCGACCGAAGCGGTTGATGATGACGATGTCGGCGCCTTCGTCGATCGCGCTCGCCACCTGGGTGCCGGCGTCGAGCAATTGGCCGACGTCGAGCTTGCAGCCCTTGGCGCCGGCGCCGAGATCCTGGAACAGGCGCAGCTGCTCGCCGGTATGCACCAGCACCGCAGAAAGCTGCGGCGCATCGAGACCGTGATGGCCGAGCTGCACCAGCCCGACCGCGCGCAGGCCACGGCTGTTCAGATCGGCGGCGAAATCGCGCAGTACCGCGTCGGGGTCCTGGTCCTTGTCATAGACCAAAGCTGCGAGATCGCATTGGGAGTCAAACATCACAAAACCCTGGGTCATCGCTGCATCGATGGCCATAGGTGCAGCCCAATCGACGATCTCATTTGATCCTAATCGAGAATGACGCCATTCAAAAGCCCGATCATGGGGGACAGCGCTGCGAAAACCGCGCTGGACGCCACATCCAGCTTCGGTATATTCGATTGGATATAGCGTCGGCTTCCGGAGCGTTGCATGAATATCGACAGCCAGGCCCTCACCACCTGCGAGATTTCGGCCGATGGCCGGCAGATCTCGCTCGGCTTCGTCGATGCTACCGGCCAGCCGGCCGCGTTGAAATTGCCCGTCGAGCAGGTCGGCGCGCTGGCGATGACGCTGCCGGCTCTGATCGAGCGCGCGCTGCGGATGCGCTTTGGCGACGACAGCCTGCGCTACACCTATCCGCTGGGATCCTGGAGCTTCGAACACGCCTCGGATTCGGCGAGCAGCATCGTCACGCTGCGCACCACCGACGGCTTCAGCGTCTGCTTCTCGATGCAGCCGCGGCAGCAGGACGAACTCGGCGAGGCCCTCGCCGCGCATCCGGTGTCGCCAGCACCGCAACTGGCGAATTGAGTTATTTGGCCGCCGCCTTGCGCGGCTTGCCGATGTCGGCCTTCAGCGCCATCAGCTGCTTTCGCGCAGCCGTCGTCGCGGCGCGCTCGATCTTGCGGTAGCGCTCGACCAGGGACAGGCCGAACGGCGTCAGCATCGCGCCGCCGCCATTCTTGCCGCCGGTCTGCCGCTCCACCGCGGCCTGGCCGCAGATTTTATTGAGTTCATCGACCAGATCCCACGCCCGCTTGTAGGACATCTCCATGGCCCGCCCCGCGGCAGAGATCGAGCCGGTAGCGTGGATGTTTTCCAGCAGCTGGATTTTACCGGGCCCGATCCGGCCCTCGGATTCGAGGTCGATGCGGACACTCAGGGATGGCAGAGGTTGGGCGGATTTTGGCATCCGCGGACTTTACGCCGGGAAGCTCTCGCGTTCCAGCAATTACGCCTGTCGGCACTCAGGGCAGCGATATTCGCCCCTGGTGACGCGATGCAGGCCACGGCACATCCATTTGCGCGCGATCGCATGGATCGGGCGCCGCGCCAGCTGATAGATGAAATACATGTCGAGCATAATACTGTCCTGAAGTCCCGACATAGATAGGGCGGCGTCCTGTAATGAGAACGCCGCCCCAAACGCATCAGCCATGCAGTTTTTTAGCGGTTTCCGCGATCACCTTGCCCTGATAACGGGCACCGGCGAGTTCGTTCGCGCTGGGCTGGCGGCTGCCGTCGCCGCCAGTG
>JAQGKA010000623.1 GCA_028290355.1 Tardiphaga sp.
GCGATAATAATCGCGCAGCTTGCCTTCGTCGCGAAACTGGCGTTGCCCCGGCGTGTGATCCATCAGCGACATCAGGCGCACATCCGGCCGCCCGACCAGTTCCATGGCTTCCTCGACCACGCTCGGCATCGGGATTTCGCAGCGCAGATGCAGGAAGTGATCGGCGCGCAGCAGATCCGCATCGCGCGCCGAGGCGATCGCATCGGCCAGCAGACCGGCATGGCCATCGGCTTCCTCGGCGCCCTTCTCGCGCCACACCCGCAGCGAATCCAGCACGGTGGTGATGCCCGAGGTCGCCAGTTGCGCGTCGTAGGAAACGACCGCGGCGATCGGATCCCAGAACACCTTTGGCCGCGGCACGAAATGCGCTTCGAGATGATCAGTGTGCAGCTCGATCAGGCCAGGCATGATCAGGTCGCCGCGGGCGTCGTCGCTCCCCGCAGGCGCATCGCCCTCGCCGAATTCGGCGATCCGGCCATTGGCGAAGGCGATCCAGCCCTGCGCGATGACGCGATCTGCCAGAACGATTTTGGCATTGCCGATGACAGTTTCGGTTTGTCTTGGCTTCATCTCATTGTCTTCTTTCTCAAGCGGCCGCGGCGAACGATGTCACATCGACCAGCCGGTCTGCAATCAGGTGGCGCACCTCGTCGTCATGAACGATGGCGACCATGGCAACGCCGTCGCGTTTTTTCTCCGCAACCAGTTCGACCACCACGGCACGGTTAACGGCATCCAGCGACGCGGTCGGTTCGTCCAGCAGCAGGATCGGCAGGCTGGAGATAAAGCCGCGGGCGATGTTGACGCGCTGCTGCTCGCCGCCGGAGAAGGTCGAGGGCGGCAGCTTCCACAGCCGTTCGGGAATGTTGAGTCGGCGCAGCAGCGCACCGGCGCGTTCGCGCGCCTCGTCCCGCGTCACGCCGGTGGCCAGCAGCGGCTCGGCGACGACGTCGAGGGCGGCGACGCGCGGCACCGCGCGCAGGAACTGGCTGACATAGCCGATGGTGTTGCGGCGGACGCTGAGGATCTGCCGCGGTTCGGCGGTGGCGAGATCGATGGTCGAGCCCAGATGCTGCACGCCGATCATGCCGCCGTCGCAGCGGTAATTGCCGAAGATCATTTTCAGAATCGAGGACTTTCCGGCGCCGGACGGGCCGGACAGCACGACGCATTCGCCGGGGGCGACGTGAAACGAGACGCCGCGCACAACAGGCAAACGAATGCCGTCCTGCAGATGCATCACAAAGGTTTTTTCCGCGTTGCGGATGTCGATCATCGGAATCATGTTGCCCTCACGCCGGCAGGATCGAGGAAACGAGCAGTTGCGTATAGGGCTCGCGGGGATCGTCGAGCACCTGATCGGTGAGCCCGGTTTCGACGACCCGGCCGCCCTGCATCACCATCACCCGGTGCGACAGCAGCCGCGCCACCGCGAGATCGTGGGTGACGACGATAGCGGCGAGGCCGAGTTCGCTGACCAGCGTGCGCATCATGTCCAGCAGACGCGCCTGCACCGAGACGTCGAGGCCGCCGGTCGGCTCGTCCATGAACACCAGCCGTGGCTCGGTGACGAGGTTGCGCGCGATCTGCAGCCGCTGCCGCATGCCGCCGGAATAGGTTTTGGGCGCATCGTCGATACGGTCGACGGATATCTCGACGCGCTCCAGCCAGGAGGCCGCGGTCTGCCGGATCTTGCCATAGTGATTGTGACCGACCGCCATCAGCCGCTCGCCGACATTGGCGCCGGCCGACACCGCCATGCGCAGGCCCATGGCGGGATCCTGATGCACGAAGCCCCAGTCGGTGCGGAACAGGAAGCGCCGTTCCGCCTCGCCCAGCGCCCCAAGATCGCGCATCACGCCATCGCGCATCCGATAGGAGACCGAGCCGGCATTCGGCGCCATTTGCGCCGACAGCAACTGCAGCAGCGTGGATTTGCCGGAGCCGGACTCGCCGACGATGGCCAGCACTTCGCCCGGATACAGCGCGAAGGAGACCTCGCGACAGGCCTGCAGCCGGCCGAAGGATTTGCTGAGGCCTTCGGCGAGCAGCAGGGGCTGATCGTCATCGCGCGGGGCTTTGGTGACATCAAGCATGCTTGCTCTCCGCATAGGGGGCCGCGTTTTCGCTGCCGCGATGGCCCTGCGACTGCCTGGTCTCGCAATAATCGGTATCGGAGCAGACGAACATCCGGCTGCCCTTGTTGTCGGTGACGATCTCGTCGAGGTAGGAATCGCCGGAGTCGCACAGCGCGCAGCAGGCATCGTGCTTGTAGCGCGTGAACGGGTGATCCTCGAAATCCAGCGACACCACCGAGGTGTAAGGCGGGATCGCATAGATGCGTTTCTCGCGGCCGGCGCCGAACAGCTGCAGCGCCGGGCAGTTGTCCATCTTCGGATTGTCGAATTTCGGCGTCGGCGACGGATCCATCACATAGCGCGCATTGACCTTGACCGGATAGGCGTAGGCCGTCGCGATGTGACCGAAGCGGGCGATGTCTTCATAGAGCTTGACGTGCATCAACCCGTATTCGCCGAGCGCATGCATGCGCCGCGTCTCGGTTTCGCGCGGCTCGAGGTAGCGCAAAGGCTCGGGGATCGGCACCTGATAGACCAGCACCTGCTGCGCATGCAGCGGTGCTTCCGGAATCCGGTGCCTGGTCTGGATCACCGTGGCGTCGGCCGTGCTGGTGGTGGTCACAACGCCCGCGGTCTTCTCGAAAAATTTTCGGATCGAGATCGCATTGGTGGTGTCGTCAGAACCCTGGTCGATCACCTTCAGCACATCGTTGGTGCCAAGGATCGCCGCGGTGACCTGCACGCCGCCGGTGCCCCAGCCATAGGGCATCGGCATTTCCCGACTGGCGAACGGCACCTGATAGCCGGGGATCGCGATCGCCTTCAGGATCGCGCGGCGGATCATCCGCTTTGTCTGTTCGTCCAGATAAGCGAAGTTATACGTCGGCGCGTTCATTCCGCGGCCTCCTGCATTTCGGATGGTGTTTCCATTGCCTCATGAAACTCCTTACGGAGCTTGCGCAGCAATCCGAGTTCGGACTGGAAGTCGACGTAATGCGGCAGTTTCAGATGCTCGACAAAGCCGGTGGCCTGCACATTGTCGGAATGCGACATCACGAACTCCTCATCCTGCGCCGGCGCCTGCACGTCCTCACCAAGTTCGCGCGCACGCAACGCGCGATCCACCAGCGCCATCGACATCGCCTTGCGCTCGCTCTGCCCGAAGGCCAGACCGTAGCCGCGGGTGAAGCACGGCGCTTCGGTGTCGGTGCCCTTGAACTGGTTGACCATCTGACATTCGGTCAGCGTGATCGCGCCGAGCGGCACCGCGAAGCCGACATCTTCGGCCATGAATTCGACTTCGACCTCGCCGAGGCGGATTTCCCCGGCGAAAGGATGGTTGCGGCCATAGCCGCGCTGCGAGGAATAGCCGAGCGATAGCAGAAAGCCCTCGTCGGCGCGCGCGAGATTCTGCAGCCGCAGATCGCGATCCGCCGGGAAGCTCAGCGCATCCCTGGTGAGATCGCCGACCGGCTGATCCGCATCTTCCGCTGGCGAGGATTCGATCAAGCCGTCGCGGCCCAGAATGTCGGTGACGCGCGGCATCGCCAGAGGCTGCGCCTCGGCCAGCGCCGGTGCTTCCGGCATGGATTCGCCTGCCAGCACAGGATCGAGCAGGCGATGGGTGTAGTCGAAAGTCGAACCGAGGATCTGGCCGCCCGGCATGTCCTTGAAGGTCGAGGAAATCCGGCGCCGCACCTGCATCCGCGAGGTATCGACCGGTTCGCTGGCACCAAACCGCGGCAACGTGGCGCGGAAGGCGCGCAACAGGAAGATCGCCTCGATCATGTCGCCCCGCGCCTGCTTGATGGCCAGCGCCGCCAGCTCGCGATCATACAGCGAGCCTTCGGTCATGACGCGATCGACGCCGAGGCTGAGTTGCCCGGAGATCTGCGCCAGCGACACTTCCGGCACATCGCGATCGCCACGGCGCTCATGTGCCAGCAGCCGGTGCGCATTTTCGATGGCGCGTTCGCCACCCTTGACGGCGACATACATGGTCAGCCTTCCTTTGCGACAAAGCGCGTGGTGCGCGGGATCGCGACGATGGCGTCATCGGCGACGAGAACGAGATCGATACCGCGCGGAAACAGCGCGTGGTTGACCGCCAGACGCTCAAGCAGGTCCGGCGCCATCTGGGTCCGCAGCACCGCCGTGCCGTCGATGCCGGGGCCGCGCAGTTCGATGGCGGGACCCTGCGTCAGACTCGGAACCTGAACGATCAGCGTCGTCGAACGGTCGGGATAGTCATTGCTGCCGATGGCAAAGCGCTGCAGCGCCGGAAGCTGGTCGATGTCGCCGATCAGTGCGAAGCTGCATACCGACGAGTCAGCGATGACAGGCGCGCTGGTGTGAAACTTGATCCATTTGGCGACGTCTAATGTCGCCGCCATCTTCGCATCGAGCCAGACCGGCGTGTCCTGATCGAACAGGGTCAACGCGATTGCCGCCGAGCCGCGCATCAGCGGGGCGGGCACGCCAGACGCAGCCTCGATGCGCTGCACGCTGCCTGGCCGCGCCATCGCGTCCATCACCGATCGGAAGGTAGACTGCGCCGACAACACCTTGTCGGCAAAGCCGGCCGGCATTTCTGCAATCGTCGTCATGGTCAGCCCTCCCCGCGTACGAGCGTGTAGAAATCGACTTTGGTCGCCGCGGTTTCCGCGGCCTTGCGCTGCCGGTCGGTGGCGATGCGCGCGCGCAGCGGCGTCAGCACCTGCACCTCTACCGCGGCGGCAAATTCGTTGGTCTGGATCAGCGCATCGCACAGCGCGATCAGCCTTGCCTTTTCGCGGTCGCGGCCGAGCGTGTAACCGAAGCCGACCTCCCCGCTGACCAGCCGAATGGCAGCGCGCGACACCGTGGCCTCACCGAGATTGAACGGCGCGCCGTCGCCGCCGATCCGGCCGCGCAACATGACGAGGCCGTTCTCCGGTTCGCGCAGCTGTTCGTGGACGGGCACCGCGATGGCATCGAGGTGGCCGGCGATCTCGGCGGTCGCGGCGTGGCTGAGTACCGCCATCGCAGCCTGCCGCCGGGTCGGCTGGTCGTTCAGGGAGGATGTGGTCATGGGCACCATGGTCCGGATCAAGTTGTCTATATTGTTAGACAACTTGATAGACCTGTGCAATGACCGTTTCGTGACAGGCCGATGATTTTTCGCTATCCCATCGCAGACAATCTGTGAGGCGGCTTTAATCGTGACCATTCAGGACAAACCCACCGGCGTGGCGCTGTGGCGGCAGGTCGCCGACGGCATCGAGCGCGGTATCGCCGATGGCCGCTTTCCCGCCGGCGAGAAGCTGCCGGGCGAGACGGACATCGCCGAGACCTATCGCGTCAACCGCCATACCGTGCGCCGCGCACTGGCCACGCTGGCGGAACGCGGGCTGGTCCGCGCCGAGCGGGGCAGCGGCACCTATGTGGAGGCGCCCAAGCTCAGCTATCCGCTGCGCTCGCGTACGCGTTTCTCCGAAATCGTCGGCGCTGGCGGCCGCGAGCCGCGCGGGCAACTGATCGGGTCCCTGATCGAGCCTGCCACCCGCGAACTTGCAAAAAATCTCGGCCTGAAAACCGGCGCACCGCTGCTGCGGCTGGACGCGTTGCGCTTTGCCGACCGCACGCCGATCTGCGTTGCCACCAACTGGCTTTCGGCCGAGCGCTTCGCGGAGGCTGCGCCCATCTATGAACGCGTGCGCTCGATGACCAAGATGCTGGCGCATTACGGCATCAAGGATTATCGCCGCCGCTCCACGCGGGTCACCGCCGCCATTGTCGATGCCAGCGACGCCGCCAAGCTCGATCTTGCGCTGGGACGGCCGATCCTGATCGTCGACAGTACCGACGTCGATGCCGATGGCACGCCGCTGCTGACCTCGCGCAGCCGCTTCGCGGCGGAACGTGTCGAGTTCGTGGTAGAGAATGGCTAGCAGGCGCCGAGCGCGAGGCCGTCATCCTGAGGTGCTCGCCTCTTCGGCGAGCCTCGAAGGATGGCCAAGCACACTGTTGCTCCGCCGTCGCCCTTCGAGGCTCGCAAGAGCTCGCTCCTCAGGGTGACGGCGGCTCCACGCCTCACACCACCGCCCGCCGACCGATGATAGCGAAGCGCAACCGGCTGGAGATCCAGTCGATCGCCGCCACCGCCACCAGAATCATCAAGATCAGGAATGACACCTTCTGCCATTCCAGCACGCGGATCTGCTCGGCGAGCTGCAGCCCAATGCCGCCGGCGCCAACGATGCCGATGATGGTGGCGGAGCGGGTGTTGGATTCGATGAAATACAGCACCTGCCCCGCGATCACCGGCAGCACCTGCGGCAACAGGCCGAAGCGGATCTCGTGCAGCGCACTTCCGCCGGAGGCGCGGATGCCTTCGACCTGCTTCTTGTCGGCGGCCTCGATCGCCTCGGAGAACAGTTTTCCGAAGGCGCCAAAGTCCGACACTGCGATGGCCAGCACGCCGGCGAATGGGCCAAGCCCGACCACATTGATCCAGACCAGCGCCCAGATCAGCGTATCGACGCCACGGATGGAATCCAGAAATCGCCGCACTGGGAAGCGAAAAAAGTTCGACGGCACGATATTACGCGCCGCGAGCAGGCTGACCGGCAGCGCGAACACTGCGGCCAGTGTGGTACCCAGCAGCGCGATCGACAGCGTCTCGCCCATCGCCGCGAGATATGCGGGGAGCGACGAGCCGGGATCCGGCGGAATCATCATCATCACGATCCAGCCAAGCTGGCGCAGCCCCGACAGCATCCGCGCCGGAGAAAACTCCAGCTCGTTGAGGCCGAAGATGAACAGCGCCAGTGCCGCAACGAAAACCGCCGGCACGGCAGCGCGCGACGCCACCGGTTGGTTGAACACCGCGGGATAGCGCGCGCGGAGGTCCTCGCTATTGGCGCTAGGCAGCTTGCTCATGACCGGTTTGCTCAAGACCTGGCTTCCTTGCCGAACAGCCGGCCACGCATCCAGCCGGTGCCAATGTCGATGATGAAGACGGTGCCAATGATCATCACCAGGATCGCGCTGACGTCGGAATAATAGAATTTGCGAACAGCGACGACCAGTTCCTGACCGATGCCGCCGGCGCCGACAAAGCCCATTACCGAAGCGCCGCGCACATTGATCTCAAAGCGCAGCAGCGTGTAGCTGGCAAAGCCAGCCGCGACCTGCGGCAGCACCGCGAAGCGCATGCAGGCCATCCAGCTCGCGCCGGTGGCGCGGACGCCTTCCACCGGCTTCATGTCGATATTCTCGACGATCTCGCCATATTGCTTGCCGAGCGCGCCGATGCAGTGGATCGCGATCGCCAGTACGCCGGCCATCGGGCCGAGCCCGAAGGCGATGACGAAAATCAGCGCGAACACGATGTCCGGTACGGTGCGGCAGAATTCCATGAAACGCTTGACCGCGAAGCGCAGCGCGACCGATGGTCCGGTGTTTTCAGCGGCGAGAAAATTCAGTCCGAAGGCGATGACGGCGCCGACCAGGGTGCCGACATAGCTGATCAATACGGTTTCGCCGAGCAGCGACAGCCACTTTTTCCAGCCCCAGAACCACTCGCCGATATCGTTCCAGACCCGCACCCCGCCATCCAGCGTGAAGATGCGGTCAAAATAGCTGGCGAAATTGCCGATCTTGCCGAAGAAGGTGACGACGTTGACCTCGGCGCCCATCGCCGCGATCAGCAGGGCGGCGAAACACACTGCCGTCACCAGCGTGGTACGCAGCCGCTTGCGCGCCACCGCCTTGCGATAGGCATCGTTCAGCGCCGCGAGCTGCTGGCTCGGCAGAATGGAAACGGCGGCGGGCATGGCGAACAAACCTTCGGGGTCAGGCAAAGAAAAAGAGCCGGATCAAAAATGATCCGGCTCCTTGAGTCGTGCAGCGATCAGGACGCCTTCTTCTTGCGGAGCGCATCGACGAACTTGATCAGGTCGATAGTGGCGTCCCAGTCCTTGGTGGTCGCGGCGTGGAAGCCCTTCTTCTGGCCGTCCGAGAGCTTGTCGAACGCGGCCTTGTCCTTGGTCGGCGCATCCGTGAAGGCCTTGACGATGTCGGCCTTCAGGTCCTGCGGAAGGTCCGAGCTGTAGGCATAAGGGCCGTTGATGATCGGCGCCGACTTGTGAATGATTCGGAAGTCTTCCTTCTTCAAGGCTGCGCCGTCGGCGCCCTTCAGCATACCCTTGGTCAGCATCTGCTGCAGCGTCGAGTCGTTATCGTTGGTCCACTGATTGGCGGCGACATCGACGGTGCCCTGCGACAGCGCCAGCAGCGCGTTCTCATGACTGCCGGTGAAGACGACCTTGCTGAAATAGGCGTCGGTATCGGAGATGCCCATCTTGTCGAGTTCGAAGCGCGGCACGTTGTTGCCCGAGGTCGAATTCGGATCGACCAGGCCGAGATTCTTGCCCTTCAGATTGTCGATCGACTTGTAGGCGCTGTTCGCCTTGACGAAGAACACCGAGTAATAACCGGTCGAGCCATCGATGTTGATGTCGTTGGCGAAGGCGTCGGTCATCACGCCGGTGAGGCGGGCGCGCGCGAACGAGGCCGAACCGTAGCTGGCGATCTGGATGTTGCCGGAGCGCTGACCTTCGATCACCGCGGCGTAGTCGTTGGCGATGCGCAGATTGACCTTGACGCCCAATTCCTTGGACAGATAGGCCACGAACGGCGCCCAGCGTTCGGTGACGCCCGAGGCGTTCTCGGCCGGCACCACCGCGAAGGTCAGTTCCGGATATTTGGTCTTGTAGTCTTGCGCCGAAGCGGCGGACGCGGCGAAAGCCAGCGCTGCGGCGCTGAGCAGAATGGTGCGGCGATTGATCATGACATCCTCGATGTTAGTTTGTGTTGAATGACGCTTGCGAAATACAAGACGCATGTGTCGTTGACGCGACGTCAGGCTACGGCGGCTGTGCCAAACTCCGGAATGCGCACGCCGGCCGGCACATGACCGGGCATCGTTCCCATCACCTCGTCGGCTTCGAGATCGTAGAGTTCGCGGGCGATATGCTCGGTGAGCGCGGCGGGCGCGCCGTCGAACACGACGCGGCCGGCGGACATGCCGATCAGGCGATCGCAATAGGTGCGCGCCAGATCCAGCGAATGCAGGTTGCACATCACGGTGATACCGAAGTGCTTGTTGATGCGCAGCAGCGCATCCATGACGATACGGGTATTGCGCGGATCCAGCGACGCAATCGGCTCATCAGCCAGAATGATGTCGGGCTGCTGCACCAGCGCCCGGGCGATGGCAACGCGCTGCTGCTGGCCGCCGGAGAGCTGGTCGGCGCGCTGCGCCGCCATCGAAGCCATGTCGAACTGCTCCAGCGCAGACATTGCCAGCGCCCGATCTTCCTCGGGCCACATCTGCGTGAGCGAGCGCCATTGCGGCATCTCGGCGAGACGGCCCATCAGCACATTGGTGAGGACATCGAGCCGGCCGACCAGATTGAACTGCTGGAAGATCATCGCCGAACGCGCGCGCCATTGCCGGAGTTCACGGCCGCGCAGCGCGGTGACATCGACGCCGTCGAACAGGATGCGACCCGAGGTCGGCTCGGCGAGCCGGTTGATCATGCGCAGCATGGTCGACTTGCCGGCGCCGGAGCGCCCGATAACGCCGACGAAGGCGCCCGGCGCGATCGCGAAGGACGCGTTATCGACGGCCGTCTTGGCGCCGAACCTACACGTCAGACCTTCAACCACCAGCATGAAAAACTCCAATGACCATATACGATGTCACCGGTAACGCCGGAGCTTGACAGTGATGTGACAGCTGTTCTGCGCCCGCGTGTTGTCCCCGCTTCCCAGCAAAACCGCGCAAAGTCATGCAGATGTCACGACGTCGTCATGAAAGGTATCGAAGAGGAGCCTGCGTGCTGCACCGACGCGGCCATCATATTGTGAGTGTCTCATGGCCGGAAAAACGCTGTCCCTCGACCCCTCCGTCGATCCGAGCGCGAAGCTCAAGGACGCCCACTTCGGCGCCTATTGCGAGGTCGGCGCGCGCACGATCCTGCAGGAGGTCACGATGGGCG
>JAQGKA010000638.1 GCA_028290355.1 Tardiphaga sp.
TGGTCGGCCTGATGACGATCGGCGGCGTGCAGCTGATCATGATCGGCATCGTCGGCGAATATATCGGCAAGATCCTCTCCGAACTGAAGGCGCGGCCGATTTATTTCGTCGCCGAGCACAGCGTGAAGCGCGCGACGACCAATACGGCCGTGAACACCACCGACCGGACCGCCGCCGAATGAACGGAGCTGTGCCGCGCCGGATCTGGCTGTGCGCTGACGATTACGGGCTCAGCCCCGGCGTCAATCGCGGCATCCGCGAGCTGATCGAACGCGGGCGCCTCAACGCCACGTCGGTGATGGTGGTCGGGCCTGCGATCGGCCGCGACGAGGTCAGTGCGCTGAACGACGCCGCGGCGAAAAGCCCGCATTGCGCGATCGGGCTGCACGCGACGCTGACCGCGCCGTTCCATCCCCTGACCATGCACTACAGGCCGCTGCTCGATGGCCTGTTCCTGCCGCTCGGCAAGATGCTGCGCACCAGCCTGTTGCGGCAGCTCGATCCCGAGATCATCCGCTCGGAGCTAACTGCGCAGATCGCGGCGTTCACAAACCTGTTCGGCCGTGCGCCGGATTACATCGACGGCCACCAGCATGTGCAGATATTTCCGCAGGTGCGCGACGCCTTTGTTGCCGCCGTGAAAGCCAGCGCACCGAACGCCTGGGTGCGGCAATCCGGCCGCATTCAGCCGCTCTCGCAGCGACTGAATATGCCGAAGGCGTTGCTGCTGGATACGCTGAGCGCATCGTTTCGCAAGCGCGCCGCGCGCGCCGGCGTCACGTTCAACCCGGGTTTCGCCGGCGCCTATGATTTCACAGGCCAGGCCGACTTCGCGGCGCTGATGGCGGACTTTCTCGACGGCCTGCCCGAAGGCGGACTCGTGATGTGCCATCCCGGCCATGTCGATGACATCCTGATCAGCCTCGATCCCTTCACCGGTCAGCGCGCGCGCGAATATGCGTTTCTCGCCGGTGACGATTTTTTGCGTTTGCTGGACGCGAACAAAGTTACATTGGCCTGATCTCGCCCGACACCGCCTTACCGGTCGTTTTGTCGCATACCGAAATTTAATCCGGCCGGCACTACTTGCGACACAAAGCGTCACTACATCTCCACCGCGCTGACCAAGCGCGCTTTGAAGCAAGCCGGAGGACGCCATGACACCGCAAGAACGCCAGTTGGTTGACGATCTGTTTGACCGGCTCAGCAAGGTCGAAGCCGCGCCGCGCGATCCCGATGCGCTTGCCGCCATTTCCGACGGCCTGCGCCGCGCGCCCAACGCCGTCTACGCGCTGGTGCAGACCGTGCTGCTGCAGGACGAGGCGCTGAAGCGCGCCCATGACCGTATTACACAGCTGGAAGGCAGCGGCGCGCCCGAACAGGCGCCACCCGGCGGTTTCCTCGATTCGATGCGCGACGCACTGTTCGGCCAGGGCCAGGCACAGCCGCGCGGCTCGGTGCCCAGCGTACGGCCGTCCGAGCCCAGCCGTGCCGCCTGGAACACCGGACAGGTGATCGGCCAGCCACAGGCGCAAGGCGGCTATGGCCAGGGTCAATATGGTCAAGGCCAGTATGGTCAGCAGCAGGCGCCCGTGGGCGGAGGCGGCGGTTCGTTCCTCGGCACCGCTGCGGCGGCTGCAGCCGGCATGGTCGGCGGCTCGCTGCTGCTCGGCAGCATCCGTTCGATGATGGGCGGCAGCCAGCACGGTTTTGGCGACTCCGCCGGCCTCGGCAACAGCGGCGGCGAGAGCCGCAGCCCGTGGAGTTCGGATTCCTCCGGCGGCAACCTCGCCAAGGACGCCGGCGTCAACGACATCGGCAATTCGTCCGGGCACCGTGCCGGATCCTTCGACCAGGCGCAGGCCGATGCCGATCAGGACCAGGATCAAGACCAGGACGATCACGACGACATGGATATGGACTCGGACGATTTTGGCGGCGGCAACAGCGACAACGCCTAGTGTCCCGGACGCGGTGCGGCGCTCTTGTGCCGCTCCGCAGATCTGGGACCTACGCTACTTCACTTCAAATACAGGCTGGGCCCCGGATCTGCGAAGCAATACTTCGTATTGCATCGCGTCCGGGGCACGAGCTGTGCACGACTTAGATCACGATCACCCGCGCGCCCACATTGACGCGACCGTAGAGATCGATGACGTCCTCGTTGCGCATCCGGATGCAACCGGACGAGACGTTGGTGCCGATCGTCCAGGGCTCGTTGGAGCCGTGGATGCGATATAGCGACGAGCCGAGATACATCGCACGCGCGCCGAGCGGATTTTCCGGGCCGCCTTCCATGTGGCGCGGAAGATCGGGACGACGCACCAGCATTTCCGGCGGCGGCGTCCAGGCCGGCCATTCCTTCTTCGCGGTGATCTGCTTCACGCCCGACCAGGTGAATCCAGGACGGCCGACACCGATGCCGTAGCGCATCGCCTTGCCGCCACCCTGCACCAGGAACAGGTACTTGTTCGGCGTATCGACCACGATGGTGCCGGCGCTTTCCTTGCCGTTGTAATCGACCAATTGCTTTTCATACTTCGGATCCATGGCCGGACGCGCGGGATCGATCGCTTGCTCCGGTTGCCGCATGCTTTGCTGCGGATCCATCTGCGGCAGCAACGCGCGCCGCGGCTCGTAGGTCGGCAGCTGCTGATATGACTGGCCCTGCGCCGGACCGTCGCTGAACAGGAATTCGATGAAACCACCGCCCATGCGGGGACGCTCGGCATAGGCGGTGCGCTGCAGGACCGGACGCTGCGCCGGCTGGTTCGCGTAGTACACGGTAGGCTCTGCGTAAGGCGATGCGGCGTCGATCGCCGCAGCCTGATGAACTCCAGCACCGAGGAACGACGCGCTGGCGAGAAATGCGAGGGAGAATTTTCTGAACATCGACGTACTCTGCACTGTTTCGTCGTGGACACGTCCTCACC